>DASQMQ010000197.1:0-3384 GCA_035645455.1 Pseudonocardia sp. | reverse complement strand
CTCGCCGGCTCGGTGGTCGCCGCCGGCCTGGCCCTCCGCGCACGCAGCCGGTCCACCCGACCGACCGCACCGGACCAGGAACGATGATCGAGCCCGACCTGCCGCAGCCGTCGGGTTCCCGGTGGCGGATCTGGGCGGCTGCGGCGCTCGTCCTGCTGGTCGGCGCCGCCGTGCTCCTCACCAGGGGCACGGCGGGGCCGGGCCAGGACCTGGCCTCTGCTCCGGCCGACGCGGACGAGCAGGTCGGCGACGGACCGGGCGGGGCGGTCCCCGCCCCGCCGGACGCGGCGGTCGGAGCGGACGACGGCGGCACGGCCGGCGTCCCGGCCGCCGCCGGCTCCCCGCCGGCGGTCACACCGGCGGACCGGGGAGTCCCGGTCGAGCTGCGGATCCCGGCGATCGGGGTCACCACCTCGATCGCCGAGCTGGGGCTCAACCCGGACCGCACCGTCGAGGTGCCCACCGACTACCAGCAGGCGGGGTGGTTCGAGCCGGGGCCGTCCCCGGGTCAGCTGGGCTCGTCGGTGGTCCTCGGGCACGTCGACTCCCAGCAGGGACCCGCGGTGTTCTTCCGGTTGCGCAGCCTGCGCACCGGAGACGCGGTCGAGGTGCAGATGGCGGACGGTGCCGTCGCGCACTTCGCCGTCACCGCGGTCGAGACGTACCCGAAGGACCAGTTCCCCGCCGAGCGCGTCTACGGCGCGCGCGGGGACAGCGCACTCCAGCTGGTCACCTGCGGGGGCGAGTTCGACCGGGCGGCACGCAGCTACCTGTCGAACGTCGTCGCCTACACCTCGCTCGTCGCGGTGACACCCGCAGCGTGACCCGCACGCACTGAACTCCAGCCGCGGCCCTCCGATCCCGGGGACGCCGCAGCGCCCCGTCCCGCACGGCGCCGTCGGACGCGCCGGCGGACGGGTCGGGGACGCACCGGGGGCGATCGGGCCGTGGCCCGCTCCCGGCTCCCGTCCCCACCACGCAAGGCCATCGATGAAGGGCATGACTCGTGTTCGCAAACAGCTCGTCGCGCCCGGTCCGGGCGCTGCGGATCGGGGCGGTGCTGGGCGTCGTCCTGCTGGCTGACGTCACCGGCGCGGTGGCCCAGCCGGCTCGCCCCACGCCCGCCTTCGCCGCGCCGGTGCTCGTCATGGCCGACCGCAGTGACAACGTACGAGCGGCCGTCCCGAGGGCGTCCGTCCCCGTGGTCCCGGGGGCGTCGGTCCCCGTGGTCCCGGCCGCGGTCGAGGTCGCGCGGGAGCCCGGTATCCCGACCGGCGCGGCCGCTCCGGGCATACCGGAGGTCGTGCTGACCGCCTACCGGCGCGCCGAATCCGTGCTCGCCGAAGTCGAGCCGAGCTGCGGTCTGCCGTGGTGGGTGCTGGCCGGCGTGGGGAAGATGGAGTCCGACCACGCCGACGGTGGCCGGGTCGACGCCGAGGGCAACCCCTACGAGCCCATCTTCGGCATCTGGCTCGACGGCACGAGCGGCACCGCGGCCATCCCGGCCGGCTCCGGATCCGGGTGGGAACGGGCCGTGGGCCCGATGCAGTTCCTCCCGTCGACCTGGGCCCGCTACGGCGACGGCGGGAACCCGCAGAACATCAACGACGCCGCTGTGGCGGCCGGACGCCTGCTCTGCGCGGACGGTCGCGACCTGACCGACCCGGATCAGCTGGCCACCGCGCTGTTCCGCTACAACCCCTCGACGGCCTACGTCGAGGCCGTGCTGGCCTGGGCCAGGACCTACGCCACCGGTCCGGTGGCGGCCCTCGCCCCGATGGCCGCAGCAGCCCCGGGCGTCTCGGTCCGCAGCAGCGCCGCGGCCGCGGCGGCCGCCGCGATCGCGATCGACTTCGCCACCGCCCAGTTGGGACTGCCCTACGTCTGGGGCGGCAACGGCCCGGACAACGGGGACGCCGGGTTCGACTGCTCCGGGCTGACGCACGCCGCGTACGTCGCGGCCGGCATCGCCATCCCGCGCACCGCCCAGACCCAGTACGACGCCGGCCCCCTGCTGGCCTCCACCGCTCCGCTGCTGCCCGGTGACCTGGTGTTCTACGGGACCCCCGACCGGGTGCACCACGTCGGCCTGTACCTCGGCGACGGCCGGATGATCAATGCTCCGACCTTCGGGAAACCGGTGCGGCTGGCCAACTACCGCTACTCCGGCGACGACTACGTCGGCGCCAGCCGCCCGGCCGCGCGGCCCGGGTCGCTGCCGCTCGTGCTGCCCTCGCGCAGCCGGCCCCGCATCACCACGGCCCCGAACACCGCGGGCGACCAGGCCCGGCAGTCCGCACCGGACGTCCTGGCCAGACCGGCCACGCGGCCGATCGACCCCATCGTCCTGCCGGACACCTCCCCGTGGGAACCGGTCGCGGTCCCGACCGATCCGACCACGATCACCCCGGAGCCGTCGCTGACCACGGCCCCCGTCGCCCGCCCGACCATCCCGCCGATGCCGACGGTTCCGCCGGTCCCGTCCATACCCTCCATGCCCTCCATGCCCTCCATGCCGACGATCCCGCCGATCCCCACGGTCCCGCCGATCCCGACGGTTCTGCCGGTCCCGACGGTTCCGCAGGTCGCGGCGGCACCCGGGGTCCGCACCGCACCGCCGCTACCCGCCGCACCGCGGGCGACCAGGGCAGTGGCGCCGCCGGCCGCGCGGGAGACGACGGCAGTGCCGCTGCCGCCGGCCGCGCGGGAGACCCGCGCGCCGAGGGTGGCGGCAGCGCCGAAGGCCACCACCACGGCACCGGTGCCGGCGGCACCGAAGGCGACCACGGTTCCGCGGGTGCCCCCGATGCCGACCAGGTCGGTTCCCGCCGCGGCCGAGGTCGCGGCGCCCGCCCCGACCCGGGCTCCCGTACCCGGCACCCCCGCAGCGGGCAAGGCCTCGCTCCGGGAGCTGACCCGGGCGCGGGCGATCGCGCTGTTCGCCTCGGTCGAGTACGCCGGGCTGCCGACCCTGACCTTCCGGGACACCGTCTCGGGCAAGGTCGTCGTGCTCAGCCGCTAGCCGCCGGAGGCGCACCCGAGCGGGGCCGGCCGTCCGCCGAGCCCCGCACGGAGGACCGGCCGACCCCCAGCGGGGCCCGCCGCGCCGGCTGACGGCGCGGCGGGCCCGCCTGGTGGCCGGCGCGCAGCGCAGCAGGGACTGCGGGGGCGGCGGCACCAAGCCAGCTGCTGCGCCGGCGACTGGTCGCGCGCCGTCGCCCAGCCCAGGTCGCACGTGCCGCCGCCGAGGCCTTCGCCCGGCCACCTGCGCCGGCTGGCGGAGGAGCTGACCGGCCCCGGTCAGTAGCCGTGGCGCAGCTCCGGCCAGACCGCCGACCAGCGGTCCGGTGCCGGGCAGCGGGAGATCACGGTGCCGTCCTCCTC
>DASQMQ010000196.1:0-2512 GCA_035645455.1 Pseudonocardia sp. | reverse complement strand
GCCGACCACGACGGTCCCGCCGACTACGACGGTGCCGCCGACCTCGACCGTGCCGCCGACTACGGTGCCGCCGACCACGACGGTCCCGCCGACCACGACGACCCTGCCCACCACGCCGCCTGCGCCCACCACAGCGCCGGGGTTCACGACGACTCCGGAGACGACTGCTCCGGCCACGACCCCGGTCCCGCCCCCGCCGGCGCCCTCGGATAACGCGGCGGCCCTGGCCGAGCTGCGTGTCCAGCTGCGGGGCCTGCTGGTGGAGTTCCGCGGCCTGTTCATCGCCTACCTGCTCGCGACCGGATCCGACCGATGACGGCGCGCCCCGGCCCCGGCCCAGCGCCGGTGCCGGGGCGGCCGTTGCCGGTGGCCGGTGCTGCCGACGGGCATCCGACGCCCGACGGTCCGCCGGGGTGATCGCCCGCCCTCCGGGCCGGCTGCCGGTGGGCGCCGACGCTCGTCGACTTCTTCTCGGATGGTCCAACGGTCAGGAAGGCAACAGAGATGGTCGCGCGTACGGCACGGGAATTGTCCCCGCCCTCTCCGGGGTGGTGGGCTACCTCGCGGATCACCGCAACGCATCGGGGACCGACCGTCGGGCACCGACCCCGTAGCCACCGGTACTCGTCCGGCGCTGTGCCCCCGGCTCGGGAGACCGCGCGGGTGCATCCGTCGGGTGGGCAGGGGCCGGGCACCCGGATCGACGACTGCGGGTCCCGGTCGTGAAGCCCGGGATGTTCCGCCGGGCCGGCGCGGCGCTGGCCCTGCTCGTCGGGCTCCCGCTGCTCGGCGTCACCGCGGCGCAGGCCGATCCCGCTGAGGAGGCGTGGTCGGTCCTGCGTGCGTGCGAGTCCAGCGGGCGCTACGACGTGGTGGCCACCCACGGGCACTACGGTGCCTACCAGTTCGACCTGTCGACCTGGCAGAGCGTCGGGGGCACCGGCCTGCCGTCCGACGCCAGTCCGGCGGAACAGGACTACCGCGCGCTGTACCTGTACCGGATGCGGGGCTGGCAGCCGTGGGAGTGCGCGGGAATGCGCGGCCTGCGGCCCGACGCCGATGCGGCCAGCAAGCAGGTGCCCTCCCGCGCCGAGTCGGCCTACATGGCGCCCGGCGCGACCGCGCAACCCCGCCGGCCGGCGCCGGCCGCGCCCATCACCGCGGCCCCGGGGGCTCGGCCGCCGTGGCCGGGGGTGGTCTATGCGTTCGGCGACTGCGCTCCGGCGCTGCGCACCTGGCAACTGCGGATGAACACCCACGGGCACGACTTCCAGGGCACCGGCTGCTACCGGGAGGAGACCCGGCGGGCAGTGCTCGACCTGCAGCGGGCCCACGGCCTCAACCCGTCGGGACGGCTCGGCCCGCAGACCTGGCGGGCGGCCTGGAGCGCACCGTGATCCCCCTGGGAGCGGGGCTGATCGCCGGCTTGACCGCCGCCCGGGTGTCATCGGAGGCTCGGTCCCGGCGTCCGGACGACAGGGGAGCGCGCGATGGAGCTGACCGAGGCGATGCGGACGACCGGCACCTGCCGCTACTTCCGCCCCGACCCGGTGCCCGACGACGTGCTGCACCGGGCGTTCGACGTGGCCCGGTTCGGCCCGCAGGGCGGCAACCGCCAGCCGTTGCGCTGGATCGTCGTCCGTGACCAGGGCCTCCGCCGGGCACTCGCCGACCTGTACCAGCCGCTGTGGCAGGCGTACCTGCGCCGCGGTGCGCCGGAGGGCAGTCCGGTGCGGGCCCCGGCCGACGCCGACCACTTCGCCCGGCACCTGGCCGAGGTCCCGGCGATCGTCGTGGTGTGCGCCGAACTGGCCGCCCTGCACGCCACCGACGTCGAGCTGGGCCGGCTGTCGGTGGTCGGTGGCGGATCGATCTACCCGACCGTGCAGAACCTCTGCCTCGCCCTTCGCGACGAGGGTGTGGGCACGGCGTTCACGACGCTGCTGTGCCGCGCCGAGCCCGCCGTGCGCGACCTGCTCGCCATCCCGGACGACATGATCACAGCGGGGCACCTGGCCGTCGGGTATCCGGCGCGGCCGTTCCCCACCAGGCTGCGCCGGGCGCCGGTGGCGGACGTCGTGTTCGCCGACGGTTACGGCCGCCGCCTCTTCCCGGCCCCCTCACCCGCGTGACGCCGGGCCGGCCGGCCCGCAATCCCGGACCCGCCGGGCGGCAGCGGCCAGTCCGCGCCGGGCCCCGAGCTCCTGCACCGCGGCGACCGCGAAGGCGCTGCAACTGGGGGTGGAAGGACAGCGCGGGGTGAAGCGGGTCAGCCGGCGCCGGTAGAACCGCAGCAGAGCCAGCACCGCCGCGCCGCCCCGGTGCGGGACCACCGCGGCGGCGACGAACAACAGGGTCGACAGCCGCAGCAGCAGGTTGCAGTCGCAACCATCGCACCCACCACCGCCACCACCACCGCGCCCTCCTCCACCGTTGCAGCTGCCGTGCCCGCAGCCGTCGCCGGAGGAGCCGCCTGAACCGCCGCCACCGGACGGGCCGTCGGCCGCGCCCG
>DASQMQ010000195.1:0-5033 GCA_035645455.1 Pseudonocardia sp. | reverse complement strand
ACAGCCGTGACCGTCCGGGCCGCGATGGACTCCCTGTCGGAGGACCATCGGGGGGTGCTCGAGCAGCTGTACTTCCAGGGCCGCAGCCTCGGTGAGGCGGCGACCGCACTCGGCGTTCCACCGGGCACGGTCAAGTCGCGGTCGTACTATGCGTTGCGAGCGCTGCGGCGGGCGATCGACCGGACCGAGGGGGTGTCGCCATGACCGGGGCGCACGAACCGGGCGAACTGGCCGCGCACGCCCTCGGCCTGCTGGACGGACCCGACGCGCACGCCGTGCAGGTCCACCTGGCCGGCTGCGCGCAGTGCCGGCAGGAGTGGGACGAGCTGCGCAGCACCGGCGGCCTGCTGGCCGAGGTGCCCCCGGAGATGTTCCTGGACGGCCCGCCGGACGGCGACGTGGTGCTGCAGCGGGCGTTGTGGCAGGTCCGCGGCGAGGCCCGGGCCCAGCGCGGCCGGCGCCGGCTGGCCCTGGCGGCCGCCGCCGTGGTCACCGGCGTCGCCCTGGCCGGCGGAGCGGCCGCGATCGGCCGCGCGACCGCACCGGAGGTGGTCGCCGCTCCCCCGGCGCCCGCCCCCGCTCCCGCCGACCCCGACCTGCTGATCGTCGAGGGCAGCACCGGGTCGGTGACGCTGGCCGCCGAGCTCACCCCCGCCGACGGCTGGGTGCGGATCGCCACCCGGGTCACCGGCATCCCGCCCGGCGAGCGGTGCGAGGTGGTCCTGGTCGGGCGGGACGGCGAGGAGCTGGTCGCGGCCAGCTGGATCACCGGCGGCGACCCGACCGGCGGGCCGGTCGAGGGGTCCGGGGCGATCCCGGTCGACCGGGTGGCCGAGGTCGTGGTGCGCAACGACGCCGGCCGGGAGTTCGTCTCCGTCGCCGTGTGATCGGCCGGCCGGTGGGCCAGACTGCCGGGCATGACCGCCGAACCCGGTTCCGAGTGGTGGCGCTCCGCCGTCGTCTACCAGATCTACCCGCGCAGCTTCGCCGACGCCGACGGCGACGGCATCGGTGACCTGCGCGGCATCACCAGCCGCCTGGACCACCTGGCCGACCTGGGCGTGGACGTGCTGTGGCTGTCGCCGGTCTACCCGTCCCCGCAGGACGACAACGGCTACGACATCAGCGACTACCAGGACATCGACCCGCTGTTCGGCAGCCTGGCCGACTTCGACGAGCTGCTGGCCGCGGTGCACGACCGGGGGATGCGGCTGATCATGGACCTGGTGGTCAACCACACCTCCGACGAGCACCCGTGGTTCGTCGAGTCGCGCTCGGGCCCGGACAGCCCGAAGCGGGACTGGTACTGGTGGCGCGCGCCGCGCGCGGGTGGCCCGCCGACCAACTGGGAGTCGTTCTTCTCCGGCTCGACCTGGGAGCTGGACCCGGCGTCCGGCGAGTACTACCTGCACCTGTTCTCCCGCAAGCAGCCCGACCTGAACTGGGAGAACCCCGAGGTGCGCGCGGCGGTGCACGCGATGATGCGGTGGTGGCTCGACCGCGGCGTGGACGGGTTCCGGATGGACGTGGTGAACCTGCTGTCCAAGGCGGTCGACCCGGACGGTGGCCTGCCCGACGGCCCGGTGCGCGAGGGCCACGTGTTCGGCAGCGCGTTCCCGTTCGTCAACTGCGGGCCGCGGATCCACGAGTTCCTCGCCGAGATGCACCGGGAGGTGTTCGCCGACCGGCCGGGCACCTTCCTCACCGTCGGCGAGATGCCCGGGGTGAGCGTCGAGCAGGCCCGGCTGTTCACCGACCCGGCCCGCCGCGAGGTGGACATGGTGTTCCAGTTCGAGCACGTCCAGCTCGACCAGGGGGTCACCAAGTGGGACCTGCGCCCGCTGGACCTGCGCGAGCTGAAGGCGACGCTGGGCCGCTGGCAGGACGGGCTGGCGCAGGTCGGCTGGAACTCGCTGTACTGGAACAACCACGACCAGCCGCGGGCGGTGTCCCGGTTCGGCTCCGACGCCCCGCAGCACCGGGTCGCCTCGGCGAAGCTGCTGGCCACGGTGCTGCACCTGCAGCGCGGCACGCCCTTCGTCTACCAGGGCGAGGAGCTGGGCATGGCGAACACCGCCTTCGCCGGGCCCGCCGACTTCCGCGACATCGAGTCGGTGAACTTCGCCGCGTTCGCCCGGTCCGCCGGGCTGGACGAGGCGGCGACCCTGGCCGCGCTGCGGGCGATGAGCCGGGACAACGCGCGCACCCCGGTGCAGTGGGACGCCGGCGAGCACGCCGGGTTCACCACCGGCACCCCCTGGCTGCCGGTCAACCCGGACTTCCGCGAGATCAACGCCGCGGACCAGTGGAAGGACCAGGGCTCGGTGCTGCACCACTACCGGGCGCTGATCGAGCTGCGGCACACCGAACCGGCCGTCGTGCACGGCGATTTCACCATGCTCGTCCCGGACGACCCGACGGTCTTCGCCTTCACCCGCCGGCACGGCGACGTCGAGCTGCTGGTGGTGGCCAACTTCTCCGGCGGCGACGTGCCGGTCCCGCTGCCCGACGCGGGCGACTGGGACGGCGCGGAGCTGCTGTCCTGCTCGCTGACCACGCCGCCCGCGCCGCTCGCGTCCGCTCCCCTGCGCCCCTGGGAGGCCCGCCTCCTGCGCCGCACCCGCTGACCGGGCTGGCCCGGGCGCCTTCGCAGCCCGCCGGTGCTCGCGCAACCCGCCGGCGCTTGCGCGAGCACCACCCCGGCGGCGCGAGCCGCGACGGGTTGGTCGCGCGAGGCCGGCGCGGAGTCAGGACGGGGCGCCGGGGCTCCCGTCGGCGCCGGGCAGGATGGTCAAGGTCGCCGGGGTGCGGGGCAGGATCCCGGACACGTAGGAGCGCGCGGCCGCGGTGGTGCCGACGTCCTTGCCCGCCTTCTCGGACAGGAACCAGCGGTGTTCCAGGATCTCGTGGAACACCTCCGCGGGGGCCAGCCGGTCGCTCAGCTCGGCCGGGACCATGGCCATCACCCGGTCGTAGACCTCCGCCCGCCAGCGGTGCGCGGCGATGGTCTCCGGGACCGGCCGGCCCTCCCGCTGCTCGAGGTAGCCGCGGTAGCTGACCACGTCGTTGAGCAGCCGGCGGGCCTGCTTCTCCCCCACCTGCAGGCCGGTCAGCACGAACAGCCGGTGGCGGTCCCCGCCGGCCTCGGCCACCTGGGTGTGCACCCGCAGCCGGATGCCCTCGTCGGTGGTGATCAGCTCCAGCTCGTCGACGTCGAAGCCCAGCTCGTTGAGCCGGTCGAGCCGCTCGGCCACCCGGTAGCGCTGCTCGTCGGGCTGGAACAGCTCCTCGCGGGTCAGCTCCTCCCACAGCGCGTCGTAGCGCTGCGGGAGCTGGGCGGCGATCTCGATCGGGTCGACGTCATCGGGCAGCAGGCCGCCGCTCTGCAGGTCGAACAGTTCGCCGCCGACCCGCTCGGCGGCGTAGTCGATGTCGAAGCGGCGCTGCCCGTCCGACAGCGCCGGGTGCAGCTCGGCGGTCTCGGCGTCGACCAGGTAGGCCACGATGTGCCCGGCGTCCGGCCGGAACAGGGTGTTGGACAGCGAGCAGTCGCCCCAGAACAGCCCGGCCAGGTGCAGCCGGGCCAGCAGCTCGACCATGGCGTCGATCAGCTGGTCGCTGACCCGGGCGACGTGGCTGTGGGAGAACACGTAGCGGTAGGACATCGAGTAGTCCAGGAACCGGGTGACCAGGATGGCGTCCAGGTCGTTCGGGCGCTCCACGCAGGCCCCGAGCACCGACACCGCCGGCATGCCCATCGCCTCCAGCTCGCCGAGCAGCCGGTACTCCCGCCGGGCCAACCGCTCGTTGATCTCCTTGAGCGCGTAGACCAGGCCGTCGACCTCGACGAACCGCACCACGTGCCGGGAGATGCCGCGCTGGGCGACCTCCAGCAGGGACGCGTCGTCCCACTCCTCCAGCGGGGTCTGCCACGGCAGCGACAGCAGGCCCGCCGCCTGGGAAGCGGGCGGGCGGAAGATGAAGCGCACGACGGCTCCTCCGTTCGGACAGGGACCAGCCTACCGTCGGACTTTATCGATCCAGTATGTCGTCCGTCACGTTCGGGGACCGCCCGCCACGTAGATCACCTGGCCGGAGACGAACCCGGCCTCCTCGCTGACGAGGAACGACACCGTGTGCGCGATGTCGCCCACCTGCCCGGCCCGGGCGACCGGGATCTGGGCGGCCCGGGCGGCGACGTAGGTGTCCCAGTCCTCGCCGATCCGCTCGGCGGTGGCCCTGGTCATGTCGCTGACGATGAACCCCGGCGCGACGCAGTTCGCGGTGATCCCGAACTTGCCCAGCTCGACGGCCAGCGTCTTGGTGAAACCCTGCAGCCCGGCCTTGGCCGCGGAGTAGTTCGCCTGGCCGCGGTTGCCGAGGGCCGAGGTGCTGGACAGGGTCACGATCCGGCCCCACTGCGCCGCGACCATGTGCTGCTGCACCGCCCGGCTCATCAGGAACGACCCGCGCAGGTGCACCGCCATCACGGTGTCCCAGTCGGCGTCGGTCATCCGGAACAGCAGGTTGTCCCGGGTCACCCCGGCGTTGTTGACCAGCACCGTGGGCGCGCCCAGCTCGTCGGCCACCCGGGCGACGGCCGCGGCGACCTGGTCGGCGTCGGAGACGTCGGCCCCGACCGCCAACGCCCGCCCGCCGGCCGCCTCGATGGCCCGCACCGTGCCCCCGGCCGCCGATTCCTCCAGGTCGAGGACGGCGACCGCGAGCCCGTCGGCCGCCAGCCGCTGCGCCGTGGCCGCACCGATCCCGCGGGCCGCTCCGGTCACGATCGCGATCCGCTGGGGGGTGGCACCGGCCTGGGTCATCGCGCGCTCCTCGTCGTCGGGGACGGACGGGGAGATCCTCGCACCGGTGGCGCCGGGATGCGGGAACGGCACCGGCAGTGCGGGCGGCCCCCGGTGGGGCCGGCCAGCTGCATGCGGTTCACCGGCTCCGATCCGCCGATCACCGCACCCGGCCGCAGCGGTCTCCGCTGCCGGCCGACCACCCGCCGGTCCGGCCCGACCGCTGGC
>DASQMQ010000194.1:0-11330 GCA_035645455.1 Pseudonocardia sp. | reverse complement strand
GGCAGGGTGACCGCCCGCCCGCGGGGCGCCACCGCGGCGAGCGTGGCCGTCCACTCCGCCGGGGCGATCCGGTCGTGCTTCCCGCGGACGACCAGCACCGGCCCGGTCACCGTGGCCAGCGCGCGGACGATGCGGTCGTGGCGGGCGGCGTCCATCGCCCGGGCCATCCCGGGTGCGCCGCTGTGGGTGTAGTCCCGGACCAGCGTCGGGACCTGCCCGGGCCGCTCCCAGGCCGCCGTCCGCAGCCACCGGCCGGCCAGCCCGCCCCAGCCCGCCGCCCGCGGGTCGGTGGTCGGCCCGACCAGGACCAGCCCGGTGACCCGGTCGGGGGCCCGCACGGCGGCGCGGACCACGACCTGGCAGCTCGCCGAGTGCCCGAGCAGCACCGCCGGCCCGACGCCGAGCCCGCCGAGGCGCTCCAGCAACCGATCGGCCTGCGCGGTCACCGACAGCGCCGCGCCGGGCCGGACGGGCTCGCCGTACCCGGGCAGCGCCACCACCAGCGACCCGGCCGCCGGGGACAGCCGGGCCAGCGTCCGCGCCGGCACGTCGACCGACAGGCCCAGACCCGGGACCGCCACCACCCGCGGGCCGGGCCCGGGCAGGCGCCGCACCAGCGGCGGGACGGCCTTCACGCGACCAGGGCGGGGCCGGCGGCCACCAGCAGCACGACATCCAGCACAGCCACCACCATCACCGCCCGGAACGGCGCGCGCGACCCGGCGCGCCGTCCGGCGGCGAACCCGGCGGCCAGCACGGCCGCGGCCAGCACCGGCACCGCCGCGGCGAGCAGCGGCGGCAGCGCCAGCCCGACCGCCAGCACCACCGACGCGGCCAGCAGCAGCGCCGCGGCCGCGACCCGGCACCCGGTGGGGCCCAGCCGGTGCGGCAGCCCCCGCACCCCGGTGGCCGCGTCGTCGGCCAGGTCGGGCAGCACGTTGGCGAAGTGCGCCCCGGCCCCGAGCAGCGCGCCCGCCGTCGGCAACCACCACGGCGGCACCGGCGAGCCGGGCGCGCCGAGCACCACGAACACCGGCAGCAGCCCGAAGCACACCAGGTACGGCACGACCGACCAGGCGGTCGCCTTCAGGCCCAGGTCGTAGGCCCAGCCGGCGGCGGTCGCCACCAGGTGCGCGATCCCGGCCGCCACCCCGGACGCCAGCGACAGCGGCACGCACAGCACGGCGGCGACGACCGCGGCCACCCCGACGGTCCGGCGGGCCACCGTCCCGTCGGCGACGGGCTTGTCCCGCCGCCCGACCCGGGCGTCCCGCTCGGCGTCCAGGTAGTCGTTGAGCCAGCCGATGGACAGCTGCCCGGTCAGCACGGCCGCGGCCACCAGCGCGACGCCGCCCGGGCCGCGCCCGGTGGTGACGGCCAGGGCGGTGACCATCGCCGTGACCGCGACGGTCGGTTCGGGGTGGCAGGCCCGGACGAGGGCGAGCGCCTGGTTCTGGACGGGCCGCACGGCGGACAGCATGGCAGCCTGCGGGTGTGACCACCGTCCAGCGGCCGCGCAACGACCTGCGCCAGTACGACGACCTGGCCGGGGAGTGGTGGCGCCCGGACGGGGCGTTCGCGATGCTGCACTGGCTCGCCGCCGCTCGCGCCGCCCTGGTGCCGCCGGCGACCCGGGACGGCGCGCTGCTGGTCGACCTGGGCTGCGGCGCCGGGCTGCTCGCCCCGCACCTGACCGGCAAGGGCTACCGGCACCTCGGGATCGACCTGACGGCGTCCGCGCTGGGCCAGGCGACCGGCCGCGGCGTCCACGCGGTGCGCGCCGACGTCACCGCGGTCCCGCTGCCCGACGGCTGCGCCGACGTCGTCGTCGCCGGGGAGGTGCTCGAACACGTGCCCGACCTGACCGGGGCGGTCGCCGAGGCCTGCCGGCTGCTGCGCCCGGGCGGGTTGCTGGTGGTGGACACCATCGCCGCCACGGCGCTGGCCCGGGTCGTCGCGGTCACCCTGGCCGAGCGGGTGCCCGGCGGCCCGCCGCCCGGGATCCACGACCCGGCGCTGTTCGTGGACCGCGCGCAGCTGGTCGCCGAGTGCGCCCGGCACGGCGTGGGGCTGCGCCTGCGGGGTATCCGACCGTCCGTGAGCGATCTCCTGCGGCGGCTGGTGCGCCCGGCCACCCCCGTCCGGATGGTGCCCGTCCCGACCAGCGCGGTGCTGTTCCAGGCCGTGGGGCGGCGCCGGTGACCGCCCGGATCACCGGGACCGGGTCGGCGCTGCCGGGCGACCGGCTCGCCCAGGCCGACCTCTGGGACGGCTTCTTCGCCCGGCACTCCGGCGGCGGGCGGGCCCGCGAGCGGGTGTTCCGCGGGGCCGGCGTGGACCACCGGCACGCCGTGGTCAACCCGCTGGTCGAGGACGTGTCCGGCTGGTCGACCGGGCAGCGGATGCGCCGCTGGACCCAGGAGGCGCTGCCGCTGGGCAAGGAGGCGGTGGACCGGGCGCTGACCGACGCCGGCGTGCCGGCCGCCGACGTCGGGCTGTTCGCGGTGGCCTCCTGCACCGGCTACGCCACCCCCGGCCTGGACATCCACGTCGCCGCCGACCTGGGCATGCCCGCCGACGTGCAGCGGCTCTCGGTCGGGCACATGGGCTGCTACGCGGCCCTGCCCGGGCTGGGCACGGTCGTCGACTACGTGGTCGCCCGCGGGCGGCCCGCGGTGCTGCTCTGCCTGGAGCTGACCTCGCTGCACGTCCAGCCCTCGACCGACGACATGGGCCAGGTGGTCTCGCACGCCCTGTTCGGCGACGCCGCCGCGGCCGTGGTGCTGCAGGCCGCTCCGGCCGCCGGGCTGGAGGTGGTGCGGGTCGGCGCCCGGACCGACCCGGCCACCGCCCAGCACATGACCTGGGAGATCACCGACCTGGGGTTCCGGATGGGGCTGTCCCCGCAGGTGCCCGGCGTGCTGGCCCGCCACGTCCGGCCGATGGTGGACGACCTGCTGGCCGGCCAGGGCGCCGCCCGCGACGCGATCGACGGCTGGGCCGTGCATCCCGGTGGTCCGCGCATCCTCGACGTGGTCGCCGAGCAGCTGGGGCTGCCCGGCGACGCGCTCGACGCGGCCCGGGGCGTGCTCGCCGAGCGCGGGAACTGCTCGTCGACCACGGTGCTGCTGGTGCTGGAGGCGCTGCGCGCCGCCGGCCGCCCGGCCGCCGGGGGGTACGCGGCGATGCTGGCGTTCGGACCGGGGCTGACCCTCTACGGAGCGCTGCTGCGCGACACCGGGGCGACGGCGTGAGCCGGGCGGGGGAGCGGACCCACCAGCCGCGCCGGAACCTGGTCGCCGGCCTGCTGCTCGGCGTCGGCACGGTGGCGTTCCTCGACGAGGTGGTGTTCCACCAGCTGCTGCACTGGCACAAGTTCTACGACCGGGCCACCACCGAGATCGGGCTGGTGTCCGACGGGCTGTTCCACGCGTTCAGCTGGGGCGCCACGGTGGCGGCGCTGTTCCTGATCGGCTCGCTGCGCCGCGACCGCGCGGTGCACCCGCGCCGGCTGGTCGGCGGCGTGCTGACCGGGGCCGGGGCGTTCCAGCTCTACGACGGCCTGGTCCAGCACAAGCTGCTCGGCCTGCACCAGATCCGCTACGGGGTCGAGCTGCTGCCCTACGACCTGACCTGGAACGTGCTGGCGGTGGTGCTGCTCGTCGTGGGCCTGGTCCTGGTCGGCCCCAGCCGTCCCCGGTGACCGTCCACGGGCACGCCGACGGCCTGCCGGCAGCGGTGCAGGTGGTCCCGCTCGGCGTGCTGGCGGTGCTCGCCGTCGCCTACCTCGCCGCCGTGCGCCCGCCGTGGCCGCGGGCCCGGACGCTGTGCTGGTCGTCCGGCCTGGTCGTGGCGGCGGTCGCGGTGGCCGGCCCGGTGGCCGCCGCCGGGCACGCCGACTTCCGCGCCCACATGGTCGGGCACGTGCTGCTGGGCATGCTGGCGCCCCTGCTGCTGGTCGGGGGCCGTCCGGTCACCGCGGCGCTGCGGGCGCTGCCGGTGCACCGGGGCCGGGCGCTCGTCCGGGTGCTGCGGTCCCCGCCGGTCGCGGTGCTGACCCACCCGGCTGTCGCCGCGGTGCTGTCGGTCGGCGGGCTGTGGCTGCTGTACCGCACCGGCCTGCACGCGGCCACGCAGCAGCACCCGGCACTGCACCTGCTCGTGCAGGCCCACGTGCTCGGTTCCGGGTACCTGTTCGCCGCGTCGCTGGTCGGGCGGGACCCGGTGGCGCACCGGCCCCGGCTCGCGATCCGCGCCGCCGTACTGGTCGCCGCCGTGGCCGCGCACAACGTGCTGGCCAAGTCGCTGGTCGCGGCCCCGCCGCCGGGTGTCGCGGCGGACCAGGCCGCGGCGGCCGGACCGGTGATGTACTACCTCGGCGCGCCGCTGGAGATCGCGCTGTTCGTGCTGCTCGGGACGGAGTGGGCGGCCGCGGACCGCCGGGCCCGGGCGGCCACCGCGCGGTGACCGTCCGGGGCCCGAGGTCGCTCGGGACCGGGTTGCTCAGGCGGCCATGCCGAGCAGCCGGGCCGGCTTGGCCAGGATGCCGGGCAGCTGCTGGCTGGGCCGCTGCTGCTCGCCGTGCAGGGCGTTCAGCACGACCAGGGCGCCGGTCAGCAGCGGGATCGCCCACTGGGCCACCTTGAGCTGGTTCTGCGCCTTGGCGACGTCGTCCGGGGTGCCGGCGGCCGGCTCGGTCGCCCCCTGCACCGAGGTGTTCTCCGCGTCCTCCAGCTTCTTGCCCAGCGCCCGGCTGTAGGCCGTGACGCCGAGGGCGGCCGCGGTCAGCACGGTCTTGGCCACCGAGGAGGCGCCGACGCCGCGCTGGGCGACGACCCGGCTCTTGTTGCCGGCCAGCAGGCCGACCCCGCCGATCAGGTGGGCCCCGATCGCGGCCAGGTTCACCGGCGTCCAGCGGGCCCACCCGGCGTCGGCCACCTGCAGCCGCTGCTTCGGGTCGGGCAGGTCGGCGGCCGCACCGTTGATGCCGACCGCGCCGGCCAGGGTGCCGCCGAACCAGGCGGCCAGGCCGAGGTCGTGCAGGCTGCGGACGACGGTGTTGCGCTCGTTCATGGGGGTGTGTGCTCCTCGTGCTCGGCTGGCGCTGTGCGGCACCGACCGGCGCCGCAGGTCCCGGACGTACCCGCCCCGGGCCCGCTCACGCCCGATCGGACCCGATCCGTGACGCATCCGGCGGACCGGGTTGCCGCCGCGGGGACGGGGTATCCGGGTGGCGTGAAGTCGGGCAGCGGAGGGCGGATGCGGACGCGGGACCTGCGGCCGGAGCCCTGCTCCCCGCGGCTGGCCCGGGAGCTGGTCCGGGCGGTGTGCCGGGACTGGGGCGTCGTCGGCGACGCCTGCGAGGACGCCGTGCTGGTGGTGACCGAACTGGTGGCCAACGTCGTCGACCACGCCCGGACGGCCTGCGTGGTCACCATCAGCCGGGACGGCCCGGACCTGCGCATCGACGTCGAGGACTACGACCCCTGCGGCGTGCCGACCCTGCGGGCCCTGGACCCGCGGGCACTGCGCGGGCGGGGCCTGGCGATGATCGCCGCGGTGTCGGCGTCGTGGGGGGTGACGGTGCGCCGCGGGGCCAAGTCGGTGTGGGCGGTGCTGGCCTGGCCGGTGCCCCAACCCTCCTGAGTCGGCCCTCCTGAGCCGGCCCTCCTGAGCGGGCCGCGCCGGGTCAGTCCGGGCCGGGGACCCGGACGGCCAGCGCCACCACGTCGTCCAGGGCGTCCGCGCCGAGCCGGCTGAGCACCTCCTCGACCAGGTCGGCGACCGGGCGCCGGTGCTGGCCGTCGAGCAGGCCCAGCAGCCGCTCGGTACCGGCGTCGATGTCGCTGCCGCGCCGCTCCACCAGGCCGTCGGTGTAGAGGAACAGCGTGGTCCCCGGGGGCAGCGGGCGGTGGTGGTCGGTGCGGGTCGGGACCAGCCGGAACCCGAACAGCGCGTCGTGCTCGGCCAGCACCTCGGTACCGCCGTCCGGGCTGATCAGCACCGGTCCGGGGTGCCCGGCGTTGGTCCAGACCAGCGTCCAGTTCCCGGCCCGGTCGCGGCGCAGCTGGGCGAGCACGGCGGTGCCCGCGGCGCCCAGCCCGAGCCCGGTGTCGGCGTCCTCGAAGGCGGTGAGGATCCGCGACGGGGGCCCGCCGGGGTGGTCCCAGGCCGCCTGCCGCAGCATCGACCGGACCTGGCCCATCACCGTGGCCGCCTGCAGCGTGTGCCCGATGACGTCACCCACCGACACCGACAGCACCAGGTCGTCGGCCCGGGCCGGGTCCGGCATCGGGGACACGTCGTACCAGTCGCCGCCGACGTCCTCGCGGGAGTCCGCCGGGCGGTAGCCGGCGGCCATCGGCAGGTCGGGCAGGTCGGGCAGGGTGGTCAGCATGGCCTGCTGCAGCCGGTGCGCCACGCTGACCCGTTCCTGCAGGTGCCGGGCCCGGCCCAGGGCCTGCGCGGCGTAGCCGGCGATGGTGGTCACGGTGACCAGGTCCGCGGACTCCAGCGGCCGGGGCGCGTCCCAGCCGAGCACGACCGCCCCGAGCGGGCCGTCGGTGCCGGGCAGCGGGGCGGCGACCACGGCGTGCAGGCCCAACCTCAGCAGCAGGTTGCTCACCTCGGGCGGGTGGTCGGCGTCGAAGGCGGCCCGGTCCGAGTAGTGGATCAACCGCTGCTCGCGCACCGCGGTGGCGGTCAGCAGCGGGCTGTCCAGCCCGTAGTCCGACCACGGGTCGTCGTCCTCGGCGCCCGGCGGCATCCGCGCGTCGGGCAGCCGGCGCAGCCGGCGGCCGTAGCGCAGCACGAGCCCGACGTAGGAGGGCCGCAGCTCGCTGTCCACCAGCTCGCCGATCCGCGCCCGGACGTCCTGGACGGTCCGGGTGTCGGTGAAGGCCTGGGAGGCCGCCAGCAGGGTCTGGCTGCGCTCGAACGACCGGTGCAGGGCGACGTCCAGCTCGTCGCGGCGGCGCCGCTCGCGCGCGGCGTCGACCCGGGCCAGCCGCAGCCGCAGCTCGGTCGAGCAGGCGTAGGCCAGCTCCCGCAGCAGCTGGACGTGGTCGTCGGTCCAGCTCCGCGGCTCGCTGTCGATGGCGCACAGCGATCCCAGCACGTGGCCGTCCGCGTCGGTGAGGGGCATGCCCAGGTAGGCGACGACCTTCAGGTCCGGCACCGCCAGGTTGTCCTGGACCAGCGGGTGCTCCCGGGCGTCGGACACCACCAGCGGTCGCGCGGTGGTCACGACGTGCTGGCAGAACGAGTGGCTGATCGGGGTGGCGCGGTGGGTGGCCCACGGCTCGGGCAGCCCGGCCAGGCCCGGCAGCACCTGCCGGTCGGGCTGCACCACCGACACCAGCGCCACCGGCACCCCCAGCCATCGGCGCACCCGCTCGGCGAACACGTCCATCACCGGGTCGGCCTCGGCGGTCAACCCGGACTCGTGCAGCGCCTGCAACCGGGCCGGGTCGCACAGCGCCGGGTGCGGACGGGGAGCCCCGTCGGTCCCGTCCCGCTCGTGCTGTGTCACCGGTCGCACCCCACTGCTCCGCCTCCGCCCTCCGACGGCCTCGACGCGACCCCCGACGGCAGAGTCTCGCACCGCGCCGCCGGACCGGCCCCGGTGGCCGACCCCCGGGTCACCAGGATCACCCGCCACCGGCGGCCGGCTCAGCGCTCCGGCCGTCCCGGGGCCACCAATCCGGACTCGTAGGCCAGCACGACCAGCTGGGCCCGGTCCCGGGCACCCAGCTTGCCCAGCAACCGGCTGACGTAGGTGCGTGCGGTGGCCGGGCTGATGTGCAGCCGGGCGCCGATCTCGGCGTTGGTCTCGCCGTGCCCGACCCGCGCCAGCACCTCCCGCTCGCGCGCGGTCACCGACGCCGGCAGCGGGCGGCCGGCGCGGCCGGGCGCCGCGGCCGCCACCTCGGCCAGCACCCGGCGGGTGATCGACGGGGACAGCAGGGCGTCACCGGCGGCCACCACCCGGACCGCCGCGCGCAGCTCGGCCGGTCCGATGTCCTTGAGCAGGAACCCGGCCGCGCCCGCCCGGATGGCCGCGAACACGTTCTCGTCCTCGTCGAAGGTGGTCAGCACGACCACCCGGACCCCGGCCAGCGCGGGGTCGGCGACGATCTCCCGGGTCGCGGCCAGGCCGTCGGTGCCGGGCATCCGGATGTCCATCAGCACCACGTCGGGCCGGTGCCGGCGGGCCAGCCGCACGCCCTCGGCGCCGGTGCCGGCCTCGGCGACCACCCGGATGTCGCCGTCGTGCTGGGCCAGCGCCCGCAGCCCGGCCCGCACCAGCTCCTGGTCGTCCACGACCAGCAGGTCGATCACGCCGGCAGCCGGGCCGGGATGCGGGCCCGCACCGCGAACCCGCGCCCCCCGCCGGGACCCGCGCTCAGCGTCCCGCCGAGCAGCTGCACCCGCTCGGCCATCCCGGCCAGCCCGTGCCCGCCGGACCCCCCGCCGGCCGGGCCGCGCCCGTCGTCGACCACGTCGAGGTGCAGCACCCCGTCGCGCACCTCGGCGTCGACCGTGGCCCGGGCCGCGCCGGAGTGCCGGACCACGTTGGTGATCGACTCCTGGACCACCCGGTAGGCCGCCGCCTCCACCGGCGGGGACAGCTCGGCCGGGTGGGCCCGGATGTCGGTGGTCACCTCGATCCCGGCGCGGCGGGCGCCCTCGACCAGATCGGCCACCGCGGCCAGCGACCGCGGCGCGCCGTCGCCCGGGTCGCCGTGGGTGCGCAGGATGCGGACCATCGCGCGCAGCTCCTGCAGCGACCGCGCCCCGGCGGCGCGGATGCGGTCCACCGCCTCGCCCGCCGCGGCGTCGTCGCGGCCGATCGCCTCGCCGGCCACCCCGGCGTGCAGCGAGATCACCGAGAGCGCGTGGCCCAGCGTGTCGTGCAGGTCGCGGGACAGCCGCTCGCGCTCCGCGCGCTGCGCCAGCGCGGCCTCCCGGGTGGCGCTGCGCGCGACCAGCCGGGCGATCTCGGCCGCCTGGACGGCCCGGATCCGCCGCGCTCGCCGGCCCGAGCCCAGCGCGATGGCGGTGACCAGCAGCAGGGTGTTCGACACCGACTCGTAGCCGACCAGCACGGCCGGATCCTCGCCGCCGCGCACCCGGAACGACATCGACACCGCGAACACCACCACCGCCGCCCCGACCGCCCACCGGGTGCGCCCGGCGTCGGCGGTGGCGAACAGCGCCGCGACCACCGGCACCGCGACCCCGATCGCCGGGTAGCCCAGCGTGTAGTAGGCGAACAGCCCCAGCACGGTGGCCACCAGCATCGTGCGGGGCAGTCGGCGGTGCAGCAGCATCAGCCCGCCGAAGCCCACCGCGAACAGGTAGGCCACCAGGTCCGGCGGACGCTCGCCGCCCTGGTCGGTGGCGATGATCAGGGCGATGGCCAGCGCCACCACCGTGCCCAGCAGCGCGTCCAGCACGCGCGGCGGAACCTCCCCGGTGGGCCGGACGGCCGGCGCAGCGTCCATCCGCCCATCGTAGGAAGTCCACGGCCGGGCCCGCGTGCGTCCAGGCGCGACCGACCGGGTCGCCCGTCGACGTACCCGGTCGCGCCGGCTCGCGACCTCGCGCGCGCCCCGGGACGGATTCGCTGCGGGGCCGCCGCTCCTAGCGTCGACAGCATGGACGGACTGCGGAACCTCAACTGGCCGCTGGCCCTCGGGCTCGGCGCCCTCGCCCTGGTGCGACCGCTCGTGCGGATCGTCACCGACCAGCTCGGCCCCCCCGAACCACCCGCGGTGGCGATCGGCACCACGGTGGCGATCTCGGTCGTGTGGGTGGTCGTCGTCGGGTTCTCCCGGGTCCGGCGCCCGGTGCTCACCCTGGTGGCCGCCGGGCTGGTCTACGCGGTGCTGTCGATCGTGCTGAGCGGGGTGCTGTCGCCGCTGCTCACCGGGCGCCTGCAGGGGCCGCTGGCGATGCCGATCGCGATCGTGCCGGTGCTGCTGACCAACCTGGTGTGGGGAGCCGGGACCGGCGCGCTCGCGCTGCTCGTGCAGCGGGCCCGCGGGGTGCGCGCCGAGCGGTCGGGCGACCCGCGGCGCTAGGCCCACCCCGGATCACCCGCGATCACCGCCCGGCCGCGGCTGGTCGTCCGGGGGGTCGTCGCCGACGCCGCGGGCGGCGAGCGCCTCGCCCAGGGCGTCGGCGTGGCGCAGGGTGCGGACCAGGAACGGGACCACGAACGCGGTGGCGGAGCGGTCGGCGCCGCGGGCCCTGGCGGCCTCCCGGACCTCCCCGGCGATGATCGACAGAGTGCCGATGGCGGCCACCGTGAGCCCGACGACCAGACCCACCCGGTCCGGCCGGACCCCGAAGCGCCGCAGCGGCCCCAACCCGCGCTCGACCGCCGCCACCACCGCGTCCACCCGCGTGGTCAGGGTGAACAGGGTCGCCGCGCCCAGGGTGACCGCCAGCCGCAGCCCGAGCACCGTCGCCGCGGCCGCGCCCAGGAGCCACGCCTGCACCGCGAACAGCAGCACGACCACCGGCACGACCGTCCGCAGCAGCCCGCCCAGCCGCCGGGCCGGCACCCGCGCGACCGCGTACCCCACGACCACCAGCGCGGCCGGTCCGGCCAGCGCGGGCGGGGTCCGCAGCAGCACCGCCGCGGTGACGACCACCAGCAGCGCGACGAGCTTCGCCCCGGCCGGGGCCCGGTGCAGCGGGCTGGTGCCGGGCTCGTACAGGCCCAGCGGGTTCACCGGGACAGCCCCGTCGGGACCGTGGTGGGGGCCGGACGCGCCGGCGCCGGTCCCACCGGGGTCGGTCTCACCGGGCCAGGGTCCGGTAGTACCGCACCGCCGGGCCGGGCTCGTCGTCGGCGACCACCCGGCCGCCGTCGACCACGATCACCCGGTCGAACCCGTCGAGCAGGTCCAGGTCGTGGGTGACCAGCACCACCTGCTGGCGCAGCCCGGTCAGCAGCTCGGTGAACCGGCGCTTGTTGCGCAGGTCCAGCAGGGTGGTCGGCTCGTCGCAGACCAGCACGTCCGGGTCCAGCACCAGCATCGAGCACAGCGCCAGCAGCTGCTTCTGCCCGCCGGAGAGCCGGTGGGCCGGGTGGTCGGCGTACCCGGCCAGCCCGTAGGTGGCCAGCGCCTGCTCGGCCCGGCGGGCCCGCTCGGTCCGCGCCAGCCCGCTGCGGCGCAGCGAGAACGCCACGTCCTCGCCCGCGGTCGGCATCACGATCTGGCTGTCCGGGTCGGTGAACACGAACCCGACGCGGCGGCGCACCCGCGCGCCGGCCCGGGCCGGCTCCAGCCCGTCCACCCGGACCCGGCCGGTGGTCG
>DASQMQ010000193.1:0-7473 GCA_035645455.1 Pseudonocardia sp. | reverse complement strand
CTCCCCAGGACGGCGAGCAGCGGAGCTTCGGGCTGCTGGGGCTGCGGGAGCGGGCGGCGCGCGTCGGCGGCCGCGTCACCGTGGAGTCCACGCCCGGCTCGGGCACGGAGCTCCTGGTCGAGGTGCCGGGGTGAGCGCCGTCCGGGTGCTGGTCGTCGACGACCAGGTGCTGTTCCGCGAGGCGCTGGTCACCCTGCTGGGCGCCCGGCCCGAGGTCGAGGTCGTCGGCGAGGCCGGCGACGGACAGCAGGCGCTGGAGCGGGCGGCGGCGCTGCAGCCCGACGTCGTCCTCATGGACCTGCACATGCCGGTGCTCGACGGGATCGCCGCGACCCGGCGGCTCAGGGTCGAGCAGCCCGGCGTGCGGGTGCTGGCGCTGACGACCTTCGACGACGACGAGGACGTCTTCGCGGCCCTGCGCGCCGGGGCGCTCGGCTACCTGCTCAAGGACGTCTCCTCGGCCCGGCTGCTCGAGGCGGTGCACGCGGCGGCGCGGGGGGAGTCGGTGCTGCAGCCGTCGGTGGCGGCGAAGGTGGTGGCGCGGTTCGCCCAGCTCCCCGACGTCGAGGCCGGGCCGCGGCCGCAACCGCTGGTCGATCCGCTGTCCTCGCGGGAGCTGGAGGTGCTGCGGTTGCTGGCCGACGGGCGCAGCAACCGGGAGATCGCGGCGGCGCTGTTCCTGGCGGAGGGGACGGTGAAGAACCACGTGACGAACGTGCTGGGGAAGCTGGGGGCGCGGGACCGGACGCAGGCTGCGTTGCGGGCGCGGGCGCTCGACCTGCTCTGACTCCCCGGCCGCGGCCGGCGGCTCGTCCACGTCGGGTGGCAGGGTGCTCGGGGGGCCGGCGCCGTTGGTCTGCTCGGCTGCGGTGGGGTTCATGGGTTGTGCGGTGGTCCCGTTGTGGTCTGACCGGTCGTTCCTGCTGGGTGCGTGGCTGCCCCGACGACATCCCCGGGTCCCGAACCGCCATCGCCGATCCGCCACCGGGCCGCCCGGTGAATCCACGCGGGGGCCCGCGAATGGGCCGCCGGGCACTCCGGATCGCCGTGCCCCGCGAGACCGGGGAATGCCGCCGCGCCCTGATCCGGTGAGGTGTGCGACGAGTCGGTAGACCCCCCCGGGGACCGGGGCCACGACTCGGCGGGTGACCTCCGGACTGGGCGGGCGTCGCGGGCGGCGGCTCCGGCGAGCGGCGCACCTCCCCTTTCCTGGCACGCCGCGACCCGGCGGCGACTCGCGGGTGCGCCGCCGACCCGGCGCCTCGTGGGTCCTGGCCGGCCGTGACCCGGGCGGTGACCTCCGACACCTGGATCGAGCGCCGCCGACGGCGACGCTCTGGGGCGACCGACACGCCACCCACCGGAGGACACCATGACAACCGCTGCGACGACCACCTCGACCGCCCGCCCGCCCCGCAGCAGCGCGCGCAAGTTCGCCCGCTTCGCCGGCCACTACCTGGAGATGGTCGTCGCGATGCTGGTCGGCATGCTGGTGCTGGCCCCGCTGTGGCCGGCCGACTGGGTCGCCCGGGCCGACGTCCACGCGGTGGTGATGGCGACCGACATGACGGTCGCGATGGCGCTGTGGATGGGGGTCCGGCGCCACGCCTGGCGGCGGATCGGCGAGATGTGCGCGGTGATGTACCTGCCGTTCCTGGCGCTGCTGGTGCCGTACTGGCTGGGCGGGCTGTCCGGGACGGCCCTGATGGTCGCCGGGCACGTGGTCATGTTCCCGCTGATGCTGGCCGCCATGGTGTGGCGCCGCGCCGACTACTGGCACTGAGGCGGGACGACGTGCGCCACATCCTGCTCCGCACCGCCCGCGCCATGGCCGGGGTGCTCGCGGTGCTCCTGGTCCCGGTCGGGGGCGCGGCGGTGTCCGCCGGGTCGACGTTCGCCGCCCCCTACGCGCCCGGGCCGGACCGGCCCGTCCCGGTCGCGGCGCCGATCCCGCACGACCCCGCCCGGCCGACCGCGGTGGTCGTGGTGGGCGACCTCGGTGCCGAGGTGTCCGACGTGCTCGCCCCGTACGAGGTGCTGGCCGCGACCGGGCGGTTCAACGTCTACACGGTCGCGCCGCAGCGGCGTCCGGTCACCCTGACCGGCGGTCTCGACCTGGTCCCGGACCTCACCTTCGACGACCTGGCCACCCGGCTCGGCGGCGCCGCGCCCGACGTCGTGGTCGTCCCGGCGCTGCCCGACGTCGGCGAACCGACCACCGCGCCGGTCACCGGGTGGCTGCGCGCCCAGGCCGGCGACGGCGCGCTGCTGCTGAGCGTCTGCAACGGCTCCGGCGTGCTCGCGTCCGCCGGGCTGCTCGACGGGCGTCGCGCGACGGCGCACTGGATGCGGATCGGGGCGTTCGAGTCGCGCCACCCGCTGGTGCAGTGGGCGCGGGGGGAGCGCGTGGTCGACGACGGCGATGTCGTCACCACCGCCGGCATCCTGTCCGGCGTGGCCGGCGCGCTGCACGTGGTCGAGCGGCTGGCCGGGCCGGCGGTCGCCGCCGAGGCGGCGGTCGCGGTGGGCTGGCAGCCGGGCCGTGCCGACGCGCCGGTGACCACCGGACCCGCGGTGCCCGACCCGGTCGCGATCGTCAACGCCGGCTACCGCTGGGACCCGACGGACATCGGCGTCCTGCTCACCGACGGGGTCGGCGAGATCGAGCTGGCCTCGGTGTTCGACGGCTACGGCGGCCAGTCCCTGACCGCCCGCACGCAGGGCCTGGGCGTCGACGGCGGACCGGTCCGCTCCCGGCACGGGCTGACCTTCCTGCCCCGCGCCGCCCTCACCGACGCGGCTGCGGGGCTGGACCGCCTGCTGGTGCCCGGCCTGGGCGCGTCGGCGGCCCGCGCGATCGCGCCGCCGCGGGGCGGCCCGGCGCCCGAGTACGTGCACGACCGGCCCGGTTTCGCCTTCGACGCCGTGCTCGTCGACCTCGCCCGCAGCACCGACGTGGCGACCGCGCGCTGGACGGCGAAGGCGCTGGAACTGCCGACCGACGGCCTCGTCCTCGACGGGCCGGCGTGGCCGTGGGCGCCGACCGCGCTGCCGCTCGCGCTCGTCCTGCTGGGTGCCGCGGCCGTCGTCGCGATCGGGCGGCGGCGGGCCGGGTCCGGGAGCGCCCCGTCCCGGCCCGGCGTGCCGCGGTGAACCCGGGTTCCGCTCACGCCTCCCGGGCCGTGCGCTCCAGGCGCTCCCGGTGCGCGGCCCACGCCGCCGCGTCGGCGGGTGGCAGGTTGTCGTGGTCCCGGCGCAGGCCGGCCGCGCCGTCGACCAGCTCCCGGACGATGTCGGCGTGCCCGGCGTGCCGGTGGGTCTCGGCGATCACGTGCACCAGGATCTGGTGCAGGGTCACCGCGCTGCGCTCGCCCGGCCAGTGCGGGACCCGGCCGGGGGCGTCGAGCGGCAGCGCCGCGATCGTCGCGTCGGCGTGCGCCCACGCCCGGTGGTAGAGGCCGACGACGTGCTCGCGGGTCTCGTCGGCGGTGGCCCACATGTCAGCGTTGTCCTCGGCGCCCTCGGCGTACCAGGGCAGGGGCTCGCTCGCGGGCCGGCCGAAGGTCTGGCCGAAGTAGCCGAACTCCACGCTCGCCAGGTGCTTGACCAGCCCGAGCAGGTTCGTGCCGGTCGGGGTCAGCGGGCGGCGGGCGTCGTACTCGGCCAGGCCGTCGAGCTTCCACAGCAGCGCGTCGCGGCCGGTCTGCAGGTAGCGGTGCAGGTGCGTCTTCGGGTCCGAACCGGTCATGGCGCCAGCCTGGCAGTGGGCACCGACGGCGGGCTCAGCCGGCGCGGACCCGGGTGTAGGTCAGCGGGAAGTCCAGCTCCCAGCTCGCCCCGTCCGGCGAGGACTCCCAGCGGCCGTCGACGGTGTGGCCGTCGGCGGAGAACGTGCCCACGAACCGCTGGTGGAAGTCGAGCGGGGAGAAGTCCGGCTCGGTGCGCAGCATGGTCCAGACGCTGTCGCGCAGCGTCATCGAGTACAGCCGGACGACCCCGCGGGAGTCGAAGTAGTGCTGCCGGAAGCCGTCGCCGTCCGGCGCGAACAGCGCCAGGCTGCTGGGTACCGGGCTGTCCGGGACCTCCGAGCGCTGCAGCAGGTAGCGGCGGTCCAGGGTCCACTCGAACGACACGCGCCCGATCGAGGAGCCCGGGAACGGCACCTGCACCGTCCACTCACCCACCAGCACCTCCAGGGCGGTCGGTCGGTCGGTCGGGTCGGCCATGGTCGCTCCTGCCGTCGTCGGTCGGGGTCAGGAGGTCTGACCCGCGGCGACCGCGGGACTCATCGCGGCCCGCTCGGCGGGTCCCGCGACGATCCGGACCAGGCCGGCCGCGCCGTCCACCGCGATCCGCTGCCCGGTGCGGATCAGCGAGGTGGCGTCCGGCACGCCGACGACGGCCGGGATGCCGTACTCCCGGGCCACCACCGCGCCGTGCGAGTTCGACCCGCCCATCTCCATGACCAGCCCGCCGGCGGTGAGGAACAGCGGGGTCCACCCGGGGTCGGTGGAGGGTGCGACCAGGATCTCGCCGGGTTCCAGGTGGGCGTCGGACGGGTCCAGCACGACCCGGGCGACACCGGTGATCTCCCCGGCCGACGCCGCCGTCCCGACCAGCGCACCGTCCACGGCGGCGGGGGAGACCAGCGCCTCGGGCTCGGTGCCGTCGGAGAGCAGGATCCGCGGGACGTGCCGGCGGCGCAGTTCGCGGTCGTACTCCGCGCGGCGCCCGGCGACCACGGCCCGGTGGTCGGCGCCGGCCAGGGCCGAGCCGGCCTCGGCGAGGTCCAGGAACCAGATGTCCTCGGCCGCGTCGAGCAGGCTGCGCCGGGCCAGGTCGGTGCCGATCGCGGCCAGCTCGGTGCGGGCCTCGGCGATCAGCCGGACCAGGTAGTCCTTGTGGGTCTCGCGCAGGCCGGCCAGCGCGCGGGTGCGCCGCAGCGCCCACCGCAGCAGCCGGGCCCGCACCGCCGACCGGCGCCGCACCCGGTCCACGACCTGGTCCAGCACGGCCGCGGCCGCCGCGGCGCCGCGCGCGAACGTCGCGTCCGGGGCGGCCGCCGGGTCGTCGAGCCGCAGGTAGTTGGCGAGCACACCGAGCACGTAGTCCGGGTCGTCGCGCCAGCGCGGTACGCCGATGTCGATCTCGGCGACGGCCCGGTGGCCGTGCCGGGCCAGGAAACCGTCCAGCTCCCGGCGCAGCGGGGCGGGCAGCGGCCCGGCGCCGGCCCGGATCCGGGCGGCGGACGCCTCGTCGCCGCGCAGCCGCTGGGCGACCTGCCACAGCTCCAGGTCCATCACCGTGGTGACGTTGTGCGGCAGGGAGCGCAGCAGTTGGTGGACGGCACCGGTGTCCAGCTCCCGGCCGGCGAGCAGCCGGGCCAGGCCGAGCGCGAG
Source organism: Pseudonocardia sp. (assembly GCA_035645455.1). GTDB lineage: Bacteria > Actinomycetota > Actinomycetes > Mycobacteriales > Pseudonocardiaceae > Pseudonocardia. The sequence goes on along the minus strand of DASQMQ010000193.1, from coordinate 2,074 downwards.
GAAGCCCGCCCCGGCGGCCGGGGCGACGGTCGGCAGCACCGGGAAGACCCGGCGCAGCAGGGCCCGGGCCCGGTCCAGCCGCTCGACGGGGGTACCGGCCGGGGGCAGACCGTCGGTCAGCCGGGCGCCGATCCGGTCGAGGCGTCGGACCGCCGCCCGCGGGCTGACCAGGGCCAGCGCGATCTGCGGTGGCACCCGGAAGCGGACCGCGGCGCGCAGCACCCGCCGGGCGAACGGCCACGGCGAGCGGGTCCGCACCGCGAACTCCGGCCGCTCCAGCAGCGCCCGCAGCACCACCGCCGAGCGCGCCTCCATGACGTCGAAGATGCGCGGCATCACCCGGCGGCCGACCGCGTTGCGCAGCCCCGGCGTGGCGTCGACGAAGATCCGGCCGCCGGCCACGGTCATCGCGACCGGCCCGGCGAGATCGTCGGCGGGGATCCCGAACGCCAGCCGGGAGCCGGTCGCGCCGATCACCCGGAACACCGAGATCCCCATCGGGGTGATCGGCCGGGTCAGGCCCTGGGCCAGGCTGACGCACAGGTAGGCGCGCGGTCCCGGCCCGGTCGGCGGCGGCACCGGGTGCAGGGTGGTGATCGGCCGCGACTGGGTCAGCCACGCCGCGCCCGCGGTGTCGAACGCCCACTCGAGGTCCTGCGGGGCGCCGTAGTGGGCTTCCACCCGTCGGCCGAGCGCGACCAGGGTGCGCACCTGGTCGTCGGTGAGCGCGTGCTCGTCCGCCCCGCCGTCCCGGACGACGCTCTCGGTGCCGCCGCCCGCCACCGCCCGGATCTCGACGGCCTTGTCGCCCGGCTGGTACCGGACGCCGCCCTCGTCGACGGTGATGCGGTCGGGGTTGACCGCTCCGGAGACCACGGCCTCGCCCAGGCCCGGGCTCGCGTCGATCACCGTGCGGGTGCGCGTCCCGGCCACCGGGTCGGCGGTGAACAGGACCCCGGCCACCCGGGCCTCGACCATCCGCTGCACGACCACGGCGAGCGCCACGGTGCGCCCGTCGATGCCGTTCGTCGCCCGGTAGGCCGTCGCCCGGTCGGTCCACAGCGAGGCCCAGCAGCGGCGCACCGCGTCGAGCACGGCGTCCGGGCCGACCACGTTGAGGAACGTGTCCTGCTGGCCGGCGAAGCTGGCCGTCGGCAGGTCCTCCGCGGTGGCCGACGACCGCACGGCCACCGGCACCCGGTCGCCCAGTTCCGCGTAGGCCGCGACGACCGCCGCCTCGACGTCCGGCGGGACGGCGGCGGCGAGCAGTGCCGTGCGAGCTGCGCCCGGTCCCTGGGCCCGGTCGAGCACGCCGTCCAGGCGCGCGGCCCGGGCGACCGCGCGGTAGGCGTCGGTGGGCACGCAGAACCCGGCCGGGACGGCGAACCCGGCGGCGCGCAGCTCAGCGAGGTTGGCCGCCTTGCCGCCGACGAGTTCCGGGCGGCGGGCGTCGGGGCTGTCCAGGTCGATGACCGTCATGGGGGGACAGTATCTCAACAAGTGATGAATAATCTGCGTCCGGTCCGGTGTCGCCCGTTCGGGAAGGCGGGTTCAGCCCCCGGTCCCGGCCGTGGCGACGGCTGCGTCGAACAGGTCGGCGACCTGGTCGAGCACATCGGTGACCGGGGTGCCGTCCCGCCGCACCCTGGCCTGCACCAGGGCCCCGTCCAGGGCGGCCAGGGCGAGGGTGGCCAGGCGGGTGGCGTCGGCGGCGGGCACTCCGGCCGCGGTCAGGCCCTGCTCCAGCACGCCGGACCAGTCCGCGAACGCCGCTCGGCCGGCGGCGGTGACCTCGGGCTGCTGCGGGGACAGCTCCAACAGGGTGGTGGTGATCGGTGAGCCGTCCCGGAAGTCGGACTCCTCCAGCCAGCCGACCACCATCCGGGCGTAGCGGCGCAGCACGGCTCCCGGCGTCGGCTCGGTCCCGGTCAGTGCGGTGAGGGTGGCGGTGACCCGGGCCGCGGCGTACTCGACGACCTCGGCGCCGATCTGCACCTTGCCGTGTGGGAAGTAGTGGTAGAGCGAGCCCTTCGGTGCCCCGCTGGCCGCCAGGATCTCGGCCAGGCCGGTCGCG
>DASQMQ010000192.1:0-2212 GCA_035645455.1 Pseudonocardia sp. | reverse complement strand
TTCGCCCGGCCCGTCCACCGCGTTACCCGGACCGTGTGGATGATCGATCTCCGACGGCGCGGCGGCGTCGGCCGGCCCCTCGCCGCCGGTCTCGGCCAGGTAGCGGCGGAACCGGCGGCGCACGACCTGGCCGATCGCGGCCACGTCGCCGCCCTGGGCGCCGCCGCGGATCTCGAACCGGCGGTAGTCGGACTTGCGGGCCAGGCCGTCCTCGAACACCACCAGCGAGGCGACCACGTCGCTGCCCTGCACGTGGCTGACGTCGACGCACTCGATCCGCAGCGGCGCGCTGTCCAGCCCGAGCGCGTCCTGGATCTCCTGCAGCGCCGCCGAGCGGGCGGTGAGGTCGCCGGCCCGGCGCAGCTTGTGCTGGGTGAACGCCTCGGCCGCGTTGCGGGCCACGGTCTCGGCCAGTGCCCGCTTGTCACCGCGCTGGGGCACCCGGATCTGCACCCGCGACCCGCGCAGCCCGCTCAGCCAGTCGGCCAGCGGGCCCACCTCGGCCGGCAGCTCGGGCACCAGGATCTCCCGCGGCACCGGCTGGTGGGCGTCGTCGGCGGCGCCGGCCAGCGCGGCCTGCTCGCCGTAGAACTGGATGAGGAACCGCTCGACCAGCGCCGCGGTGTCGGTCGGCTCGACCTTGTCGATGACCCAGCCGCGCTGCCCGCGGACCCGGCCGCCGCGCACGTGGAAGACCTGGACCGCGGCCTCCAGCTCGTCCTCGGCGAAGGCCACCACGTCGGCGTCGGTGCCGTCGCCGAACACCACGGCCTGCTTCTCCATCGCCCGGCGCAGGGCGCCGATGTCGTCGCGCAGCCGGGCGGCCTTCTCGAACTCCAGCTCCTCGGACGCGGTCGCCATCCGGCGCTCCAGCTCGCGGACCATCCGGTCGGTGCGCCCGGACAGGAAGTCGCTGAAGTCCTCGACGATGCCGCGGTGCTCGTCCGCGCTGACCGTGCCCACGCACGGCGCCGAGCACTTGTCGATGTAGCCCAGCAGGCAGGGCCGCCCGATCTGGCCGTGCCGCTTGAACACCCCGGCGCTGCAGGTGCGCGCGGGGAACACCCGCAGCAGCAGGTCCAGGGTCTCCCGGATGGCCCAGGCGTGGGCGTAGGGGCCGAAGTACCGCACCCCCTTGCGCCGCGGACCGCGGTAGACGTGCAGCCGCGGGAACTCCTCGTTCATCGTCACCGCGAGCACCGGGTAGGTCTTGTCGTCGCGGTAGCGGACGTTGAACCGCGGATCGAACTCCTTGATCCAGTTGTACTCCAGCTGCAGCGCCTCGACCTCGGTGGTCACCACCGTCCACTCGACGTGGGCCGCGGTGGTCACCATCTGGCGGGTCCGCGGGTGCAGGCCGGACAGGTCGGCGAAGTAGGAGTTCAGGCGTTGGCGCAGGCTCTTGGCCTTGCCGACGTAGATGACCCGACCGCGCGGGTCGGAGAAGCGGTACACGCCGGGGGCCTCCGGGATGGAGCCCGGGGCGGGCCGGTACGTCGTGGGATCTGGCATGGCCCGCCCAGGGTATGACGGCGCCCCGACACGCCGCGCCGACACCGGTCGGCCGGAACCGTCGGACGGCGGTGGTAGGACTTCCCCGACAGCGAACGCATGTTCGACCGCACGGTGCGCGAGGAGGTCCCGATGGGGTTCGACAAGCTCGACGTCGTCCGCAAGCTGCTGGCCAAGGCCGAGCGGGCGGCCACGGCCGCGGAGGCGGAGAGCTACACCGCCAAGGCCGTCGAGCTCTCGGCCCGGCACGGCATCGACGCCGCCCTGCTGGCCGCGGCCCGGCCGGGGTGCGACGAGGTCGGCACCCGGCGGATCGCGGTGGACGATCCGTACAGCGCCGGCAAGGCCCGGTTGCTCGCCTGGACGGCGGCGGCGCTGCGCTGCCGGGCGGTGCTGCACCAGGCCCGCGGCGGGAGGGTCACCGCGGTGACCGTGCTGGGCTTCGCCGTCGACCGGGAACGGGTCGAACTGCTCTACACCTCGCTCCTGCTGCAGGCGGGCACGCAGCTGACCGCCCAGCGGCCGACCCGACCGGGCGAGTCGGTGGCCGCCTACCGGCGGTCGTGGCTGCACGGGTTCGCGGTGCAGGTGCACCGCAGGCTGCTCGACGCGGAGCGGGCCGCGGCCGAGCAGGCCGCCGGGGGTTCCCCCGCCGCCGGCGCTCCGACCGCCGGATCGCTGGCCCTGGTGCTGGCCGACC
>DASQMQ010000191.1:0-5069 GCA_035645455.1 Pseudonocardia sp. | reverse complement strand
AGGACCCCCGGGTCGACCCGCGGTGCCTGTGGCCACCACGAACCGCCGCGGATCAGCCGCCGAAGCGCGACTGCAGAGCGCTGATCCCGCTGCCGAACACGCCTCCGGCGAACGTCTCGATGAGGCCGGGCTCGTCGGCGCCCTCGGCGTCGAACTCCGACCACCACTCCACGAACGCCTGCCCCACGTCGGTCACCGGCAGCACCCGGACCGTCGCCACGTACCGCCGCACCGCGAAGGGGCTCTCCAGGATCTCGTAGGTGAAGGTGCGGTCGGCGTCGCCCAGGGTCAGCAGCCGCTCGACGACCACGCCGCCGTCACCGAGGGTCAGCCGCCGGACGGCACCGACCTCGGCGCCCGACCCGCCCTCGGTCAACGAGCTGGACCCGACGCCCGGGTGCCAGCCGGGCAGGCCGTCGAAGTCGCGGATCAGCGCCCAGACCTGCTCGGCCGGGGCGGGTACGACACCGCTGGCGTACGCGCGGGGCATGGCGTCTCCTAGCTGCTCAGCCGGGTCTTGAAGGCCCGGGTCTGGTCGGTCATGGCCCGCTCGGTCGGCAGCCGCTCCATCGACGACGCGCCGTAGAAGCCGTGGCAGTACCGGGCGCGCTGCAGGACGTGGGCGGCGTCGTCGGGCATCGCGATCGGGCCGCCGTGGCAGAGCACCAGCACATCGTCGCGCACCTCGCGGGCCGCGGCGGCCCACTCGTCGATCAGCTCCACGCAGTCGTCCAGCGACTTGGCGGTCTCCGCGCCGATCGAGCCGCCGGTGGTCAGGCCCATGTGGCAGACGATCACGTCGGCGCCGGCCCGGGTCATCGCCCGGGCGTCCGCGGCGGAGAACACGTAGGGCGTGGTCAGCAGGTCGGCGGCGCGGGCCGCGGCGATCAGGTCGACCTCCAGGCCGAAGCCCATCCCGGTCTCCTCCAGGTTGGCCCGGAACACCCCGTCGATCAGCCCGACGGTGGGGAAGTTCTGCACGCCGGAGAACCCGAGGTCGGCCAGCTCGCGCAGGAACCGGTCGGTGAGCAGGAACGGATCGGTGCCGTTGACGCCGGCCAGCACCGGGGTCCGGTGCACCACCGGCAGCACCTCGGCGGCCATCTCGACCACGATCTCGTTGGCGTTGCCGTAGGCCAGCAGCCCGGCCAGCGAGCCGCGCCCGGCCATCCGGTAGCGACCGGAGTTGTAGATGACGATGAGGTCGATCCCGCCGGCCTCCTCGCACTTGGCCGACAGCCCGGTGCCCGCCCCGCCGCCGACGATCGGCTCGCCGCGCCGGGCCATGTCCTGGAACCGCTCGAGGAGTTCCGCGCGGGCGAACCGGGTCACGACTGCACCTCCCGCCAGGCGGCGAGCAGGGCGGCGGCGAACTCGGGGTCGTTGATGTGGTGCGGCAACCGCTGCACGCGGCGCCGGTCGGTCTGGTCCACCTCGGCCTCCAGCGTGGCGAACAGGGCCTCGTCGGCCTCCGGATCCCAGAACGGCTGGCCGGGCGCGTCCAGCGCGGAAACCCCGCCGCCGGGCAGCAGCAGGCGCACCGGGCCGTCGCAGGCGTTGAGCTGCCGGGCCAGGAACCGGGCGATCTCCACGCCCTCCGCCGGCGTCGTGCGCATCAGCGTGACCTGCGGGTTGTGCTCGTAGAAGGTCCGGCCGGCGAAGCGCTCCGGGACCGTGGCCGGAGCCCCGAAGTTGACCATGTCGAGGGCTCCGCAGGAGCCGACGTAGGGCACCCCGGTCCGGGCGATCGCACCCAGCCGGTCCGCGGTCGCGGCCATCACCCCGCCGACCAGCAGGTCGCCCACCTCGGTGGTGCTGACGTCGACGACCGAGGCGATCAGCCCGTCGTCGACCAGCTTCTCCATCGCCCGACCGCCGGTGCCGGTGGCGTGGAAGACCAGCGCGTCCACCGCGCCGCGGAAGCCGGCGACCACGGCGTCGACGCAGGGCGTGGTGACCCCGAACATCGTCAGCCCCACCGCGGGCAGGTCGGCCTCCTCCGGGACGTCGTGGCTGAGGATGCCGGCCAGCGCGTGCGCGGCGTTGCCGATCACCCGGCGGGAGATCCGGTTCAGCCCGGCCACGTCGGTGACCGAGTGCCACATCGCGATGTCGGAGGCGTCGACGTAGGGCGCGACGTCGCCGGAGGCCACGGTCGACACCATGATCTTGCCGACGCCGACCGGCAGCGCCCGCATCGCCGGGGTGATCAGCGCGGTCCCGCCCGACCCGCCCAGGCCCAGCACGCCGCCGACGTCGGTGCGCGAGGTGAGGAACCGCGCCACCGCCACCGCCATGGCGCTGACGGCGGTACCGCGGTCGCCGGTGAAGACCGCGGCGGCGCCGTCCGGGTGGTGCGCGGCCACCTCCGCCGAGCTGACGTCGGCCGGCACGACACCGGGCCGGGGCACCTCGGGCGGTGGGTCGCCCTTCCGGGTGGACACGTCCACGGTGACGGTGCCGACTCCGGCGAGCCGCAGCAGCTCGGCCGCGTACCGCAGCTCGGTGCCCTTGGTGTCGAAGGTGCCGATGACGTACGCGCGGGCCATCGGCTCGTTCTAGCGCATCACCGTCCCCCGCGCTGATCGACAACGGCCGACCGACGGGATGCCGATCGACCGGGGCCCGCCGGCGGGCAGCGCGGCGGGCCGGGCGACGGGCAGGATGGCGCCATGACCACCTCGACGCGACCGACGCGCACCGGGCTGGACCTGAGCTGGGTCGACCCCGGGACCCGCCCCCAGGACGACCTGTTCGGCCACGTCAACGGCCGCTACGTGCAGACCCACGTGATCCCCGACGACCGCGCCCAGGACGGCGCCTTCCGCGCCCTGCGCGACCGCGCCGAGGCCGATGTGCGCACGATCGTCGAGCAGGCCGACGGCGAGCCCGGCAGCGGCGCCCGCAAGATCGCCGACCTGTACGCGTCGTTCCTGGACACCGACCGGATCGAGCGGCTGGGCACCGCTCCGCTGCAGCCGCTGCTCGACGAGGTGGCCGCGGCCACGACGTCGGCCGAGCTGGCCGCGGTGCTGGGCCGGCGCCAGCGCGAGGGGCGCACCGCGCTGTTCGGCGTCTTCGTCAGCACCGACGCCAAGGACTCCTCGCGCTACCTGGTGCACCTGTCGCAGTCCGGGCTGGGGCTGCCCGACGAGTCCTACTACCGCGAGGACACTTACGTCGAGATCCGCCAGGCCTACGTCGCGCACCTGGCGCGGATGGCCGAGCTGGTGGGGTTGCCGGCCGGCACCGCGGAGACGGTGATGGACCTGGAGACCGCGCTGGCCGCGGTGTCCTGGGACCGGGTCACCAACCGCGACGCGGAGAAGACCTACACCCTGATGACGCTGGCCCAGCTGCGCGAGCACGCCCCGCAGTTCGACTGGGACCCGTGGCTGGACGCGCTCGGCGCGCCGGCGGGCTCCTTCGACGAGGTCGTGGCGCGCCAGCCGAGCTTCCTCGCCGCGGCCGCCGAGCTGTGGGCGCAGCGACCGCTGGAGCAGTGGCGGGCCTGGCTGGCCGTGCGCACCGCGTCGGCCTGCGCGGACCACCTCACCGCGGAGATCGTCGAGGAGGACTTCGGCTTCTACGGCCGCACCCTGTCCGGCACCCCGCAGCTGCGGGAGCGGTGGAAGCGCGGCGTGTCGGTGGTGGAGGGCGCGCTGGGCGAGGAGGTCGGCCGGCTCTACGTGCAGCGGCACTTCCCGGCCGCGGCCAAGCAGCGGATGGTCACCCTGGTCGCCAACCTCGTCGAGGCCTACCGGCGGAGCATCGACGGGCTGGACTGGATGAGCCCGGCCACCCGCGAGCGCGCGCTGGTCAAGCTGTCCCGGTTCACCCCGAAGATCGGCTACCCGGACACCTGGAAGGACTACTCGGCGCTGGAGGTGCGCGCCGACGACCTGCTCGGCAACGTGCTGCGGGCCGGGCGCTGGTCCACCGACCACGAGCTGGCCAAGATCGGGCGCCCAGTGGACCGCGGCGAGTGGTTCATGACGCCGCAGACCGTGAACGCCTACTACCACCCGCGGCTCAACGAGATCGTCTTTCCGGCCGCGATCCTGCAGCCGCCGTTCTTCGACGCCGAGGCCGACGACGCGGCGAACTACGGCGCGATCGGCGCGGTGATCGGGCACGAGATCGGCCACGGCTTCGACGACCAGGGCTCCAAGTACGACGGCGACGGCACCATGACCGACTGGTGGGAGCCGGCCGACCGGGCCGAGTTCGACCGCCGCTCGCAGGCGCTGATCGAGCAGTACGGCGCGCTGTCCCCGGCCGGGCTGCCCGAGCACAAGGTCAACGGGGCGCTCACGGTCGGGGAGAACATCGGCGACCTGGGCGGGCTGACCATCGCGCTGAAGGCCTACGCGATCGCGCTCGGCGACGAGGAGGCCCCGGTGCTCGACGGCCTCACCGGCGTGCAGCGGGTGCTGTTCAGCTGGGCGCAGGTCTGGCGGGCGGTGACCCGGGAGGCCGAGGCGATCCGCCGGCTGGCGATCGACCCGCACTCGCCACCGGAGCTGCGGTGCAACGCCGTGGTCACCAACCTGGACGCCTTCCACGAGGCCTTCGACGTGCAGGAGTCCGACGCTCTGTTCACCCCGGCGCAGAAGCGGGTGCGGATCTGGTGACCGAGGCCGACGGCGGCGGGGGCTGGACGGCCGAGGAGTGCGCCGCGGCCTGGGGGGTGAAGCCCACCACCTGGCTGGGCTACGTCTCCCGCGGCCAGGCTCCGCCGCCGCGGCCCGGCCGGGACGCGGCCGGGCGGCGGCGCTGGGATCCCGAGGAGGTCCGCTCGTTCCCCCGGCCGGGGGTGGGCCGGTCGCGGGCCGGCGCCGCACCGGAGGCGACCGCGCTGCTGGCCGAGATGCGCGAGGTCGCCGCCCGGGTCGAGCACCTGCGGGTGAGCCAGCGCGAGTTGCTGCGCGCCGGGCGCCGGGACGGGTTGGAGATCCAGGCGATGGCCAGGGCGCTGGGGATCTCGCGACAGACCGCGTACAGCTGGCTGGCCGACCACGAGCGATCCACCCGATCGGGTGGTTAGCGGGGAGAACCACCCCGCTATC
>DASQMQ010000190.1:0-18735 GCA_035645455.1 Pseudonocardia sp. | reverse complement strand
GCCGACGATCTCCACCTCCTCGTTCACCTTCACGACGCCGCGCTCCACCCGGCCGGTCACGACGGTGCCGCGACCGGTGATGGTGAACACGTCCTCGATCGGCATCAGGAACGGCTTCTCGGTGTCGCGCTCCGGCTCCGGGATGGACTCGTCGACCGCGTCCATCAGCTCCATGAGCTTCTCGCCCCACTCGGAGTCGCCCTCGAGCGCCTTGAGCGCCGAGACCCGCACGATCGGCAGGTCGTCACCCGGGTACTCCTGCGAGGACAGCAGCTCGCGGACCTCCAGCTCAACGAGCTCGAGGATCTCCTCGTCGTCGACCATGTGGGCCTTGTTCAGCGCGACCACGATGTAGGGCACGCCGACCTGGCGGGCCAGCAGCACGTGCTCGCGGGTCTGCGGCATCGGCCCGTCGGTGGCCGCGACCACCAGGATGGCGCCGTCCATCTGGGCCGCACCGGTGATCATGTTCTTGATGTAGTCGGCGTGCCCGGGGCAGTCGACGTGCGCGTAGTGGCGCTTCTCGGTCTCGTACTCGACGTGCGCGATCGAGATCGTGATGCCGCGCTGGCGCTCCTCGGGAGCCTTGTCGATCTGGTCGAACGCCGACGCCTTGTTCAGGGTCGGGAACTTGTCGTGCAGAACCTTGGTGATAGCCGCCGTCAGCGTGGTCTTGCCGTGGTCGATGTGACCGATGGTGCCGATGTTGACGTGCGGCTTGGTCCGCTCGAACTTCGCCTTCGCCACTGGGGGATCCTCCTGGACTGGTGAACTTCTCCGCCGTGCTGACGGCAGGTCTGTGGGGTGGGCACCGGCCGCGGGCCCGGTAGCGGGCCCGCGGTCGACGGGGTCTTACTCGCCGGTGGCCTTGGCGATGATCTCCTTGGCCACGTTGGTCGGAACCTCCGCGTAGGAGTCGAAGACCATGGTGTAGTTCGCCCGGCCCTGGGTCCGCGACCGCAGGTCGCCGACGTAGCCGAACATCTCGGACAGCGGCACGAGCGCCTTGACGATGCGCGCACCGGCCCGCTCCTCCATGGCCTGGATCTGACCACGGCGGGAGTTCAGGTCGCCGATCACCTCGCCCATGTAGTCCTCGGGCGTGGTGACCTCGACGGCCATCATCGGCTCCAGCAGGGCCGGGCTGGCTTGGCGGGCAGCCTCCTTGAAGGCGATCGAGCCGGCGACCTTGAAGGCCATCTCGGACGAGTCGACCTCGTGGTAGGCGCCGTCCACCAGGGTCAGCTTGACCCCGACGAGCGGGTAGCCGGCGAGCACGCCGTACTGCATCGCGTCCTGCGCGCCGGCGTCGACCGACGGGATGTACTCCCGCGGGATGCGACCGCCGGTGACCTTGTTCTCGAACTCGTACAGCGCACCGTCGGCGGTGTCCAGCGGCTCCAGGGTGATGATCACCTTGGCGAACTGGCCGGAGCCACCGGTCTGCTTCTTGTGCGTGTAGCTGTACTTCTCGACGGTCCGGCGGATCGTCTCGCGGTAGGCCACCTGCGGCTTACCGATGTTGGCCTCGACCTTGTAGTCGCTCTTCATCCGGTTGACCAGCACCTCGAGGTGCAGCTCGCCCATGCCGGCCAGGATGGTCTGCCCGGAGTCGTCGTCCGTGGAGACCTGGAAGGTCGGGTCCTCCTCGGCCAGCTTCTGGATCGCGATGCCCAGCTTCTCCTGGTCGGCCTTGGTCTTCGGCTCGACCGCGACCTGGATCACCGGGTCGGGGAAGGTCATCGACTCGAGCACGATCGGCGCCTGCGGGTCGCTGAGGGTGTCACCGGTGGTGGTGTCCTTCAGCCCGATCACGGCGTAGATGTGCCCGACCATGGCCTCGTCGACCGGGTTCTCCTTGTTGGCGTGCATCTGGAAGATCTTCCCGATGCGCTCCTTGCGGTCCTTGGTCGAGTTGACGACCTGGGAACCGGCGGCGACCCGACCCGAGTAGACCCGGATGTAGGTGAGCTTGCCGAAGAACGGGTGCGCGGCGATCTTGAACGCGAGCGCCGAGAACGGCTCTTCCTTGGTGGGCTTGCGGAAGGCCGCGGTCTCGCCGTCCGGCAGCGTGCCCTCGACCGGCGGCAGGTCGAACGGCGCCGGCAGGTAGTCGATGACCGCGTCGAGCATGGGCTGCACGCCCTTGTTCTTGAACGCGGACCCGCACAGCACCGGGTAGGCCGTCCGGTCCTTCACGATCTTCCGGATGCCGCGCTTGATCTGCTCGACGCTCGGGTCCTCGCCACCGAGGTAGAGCTCCATCAGGTCGTCGTCGGTCTCGGCGACGGCCTCGACCAGCGCGAGGCGGTACTCCGCGGCCCGCTCGGCGAGCTCGGCCGGGATCTCCTCGATCGCGTAGTCCTCGCCCTTGGCGACCTCGCCGCGCCAGGTCAGCGCGCGCATCTCGACCAGGTCGACGACCCCGATGAAGTCGCTCTCCGAGCCGATCGGCAGCTGCACCGGCAGCGGCTTGGCGCCGAGCCGGTCCTGGATCGTCCGCACGGTGAAGTAGAAGTCCGCGCCGAGCTTGTCCATCTTGTTGACGAAGCAGATGCGCGGGACGTCGTACTTGGTGGCCTGCCGCCAGACCTGCTCGGACTGCGGCTCGACCCCCTCCTTGCCGTCGAAGACCGCGACCGCGCCGTCGAGCACCCGCAGGTTGCGCTCCACCTCGACGGTGAAGTCGACGTGCCCGGGGGTGTCGATGATGTTGATCTGGTGGTCTTTCCAGAAGCAGGTCGTCGCGGCGGACGTGATCGTGATGCCGCGCTTCTGCTCCTCCTCCATCCAGTCCATCGTGGCGGCGCCGTCGTGCACCTCACCGATCTTGTAGTTGATCCCGGTGTAGTACAGGATCCGCTCGGTGGTGGTGGTCTTGCCGGCGTCGATGTGGGCCATGATGCCGATGTTGCGGACCCTAGTCAGGTCCGTGAGCACGTCCCGTGCCACGGTGGTATCTCCCTCAACAACAGGTTGGCGCGGACGGTCGGCCCGTCACCAGCGGTAATGGGCGAAGGCCTTGTTGGACTCCGCCATCTTGTGCATGTCCTCGCGCCGCTTCACGCTGGCGCCCAGCCCGTTGCTGGCGTCGAGGAGCTCGTTCATCAGCCGGTCGGTCATGGTCTTCTCGCGGCGGGCGCCGGCGTAGGAGACCAGCCAGCGCAGGGCCAGCGTGGTCTGCCGGACCGCGCGGACCTCGACCGGGACCTGGTAGGTCGCACCACCGACGCGGCGGCTCTTGACCTCGAGGGCCGGCTTCACGTTGTCCATGGCGCGCTTCAGGGTGACCACCGGGTCGGTGCCGGTCTTCTCCCGGGTGCCCTCCAGGGCGGCGTACACGATGCGCTCGGCCAGCGACCGCTTGCCGTCCTTGAGCACCTTGTTCACCAGCTGGGTGACCAGCGGCGAGCTGTACACCGGGTCGGAGACCAGCGGCCGCTTCGGCGCGGGGCCCTTGCGAGGCATTAGCTCTTCTCCTTCTTCGCGCCGTAACGGCTGCGGGACTGCTTGCGGTTGCGGACACCCTGGGTGTCCAGCGACCCGCGAATGATCTTGTAGCGCACACCGGGAAGGTCCTTGACCCGGCCACCCCGGACCAGGACGATCGAGTGCTCCTGGAGGTTGTGGCCTTCACCCGGGATGTAGGCGGTGACCTCGATGTCGCTGCTGAGCCGCACGCGCGCGACCTTGCGCAGCGCGGAGTTCGGCTTCTTGGGCGTCGTCGTGTACACGCGGGTGCACACACCACGGCGCTGGGGGCTCCCCTTCAGCGCGGCGGTCTTGGTCTTGCCGACCTTGTCCTGACGGCCCTTGCGGACCAGCTGCTGGATCGTGGGCATGAACCGTCTACTTCTTCCCGTCGGTGTGCTCTATCGGAACTGCTGTGGATCTCGTGCTCGGGGGGTCGTGCTCGGTACCCGAGGTCGGGCGTGTCGCCGCCGTAGGCACCCCGACGATGATCGAGACCTCGTGGTGGGCCTGGGGCCCCGCAGGCCGGCGGCTCGCTGCCGCGCATCGCGAAATGCGCGATCGACGAGCACGTAGGCACGCGGATCGGCCCGACCGTGGTCGAGCGCAAGACCACAGAGTACCCGCCCCGCCGAATGGGGGTCAAAACGGGTCCTTGGTCGGCGCCTGCCGGTACGGGCAGGGTGCCGCAAGGCCATGCGCTCCGCAAGGGGACCCGCCCGCTCGCCGCTCGCGGACCCCCACTCGTCGCGCACTTCTCCACAGTCGCCGACCTCAACGCCGTCCCGGTCCGGCGCATTCCCCGGTCGCCGACGAGCCGCTCCGGACGGGCGCAGGTCGGCACGGCTCCGGGTCGGCGCCGGCGTCAGGATCAGTTCGGGGGCCCCTGATCGAGGGCCTCGACGGCGGCCCGCAGCCCGGCGACCACGTCGGCTCCCGACGGCGCCCGCTCGGGATCGATGAGCCACTGCGCCGCGATCCCGGAGATCAGCGCCATCTGCACCGAGCCCAGCCCCCGGACCGCGGCCTCGTCGACGTCGGACTCCGCCACGCCGAGCAGGCCGGCCGCCGAGCCGCGACGGCCCTCCTCCTGCGCATCGGCGAGCCGCCCGCGCAGCTCCGGGGTGTGCTCGGCCTGCACCACCGCGTCGACCGAGGTGAGCCAGAGCGTCCGCTGCTCCTGGAACGAGCGCACCATCTCGGTCCAGCCGACCACGGCCGGGTCGCCGTCGCCCGCGGTGGCGGCCTGGACCCGCGCGACCTCTTCGCCCCACGCCTCCATCGCCTGCACGAACGCGGCAGTCAGCAAGGCCTCTCGGGAGCCGAAGTGGTAGCCGATCGCGGCGTGGCTCACCCCCGCTGCGGCAGCGATGTCACGCACGGTGGTGCGCGCCCAGCCGCGCTCGCGCAGGCAGTGCGCCGCGCCGGCCAGCAGGTCCTCCCGGTTGCCCATGACGCGACCTTAGCCGATGGGTTGACCAGCTGGTTGAACCGCGTGGATTGACCACGTGGATTGACCGAATGGATTGACCGTTTGGACAAATCCGTGCGATGGTCCGTCCACACCGGTCCACGAGGGGGAACCACCATGCGGGGCACGAAGGTCCTGATCTCCGGCGCGAGCATCGCCGGCCCGACACTGGCCTACTGGCTGGCCCGGCACGGGGCCGAGGTCACCGTGGTCGAGCAGGCGCCCACGCTGCGCGACGGCGGGCACGGCGTCGACTTCCGGGGCGCCCAGATGGAGCTGCTGGACCGGATGCGGATCACCGACCAGGTCCGCTCCCGGCAGACCGGGATGGGCACCCAGACCATCGTCGACGCGGCCGGGCACCGGGTCGTCGAGCTGCCCCCGCTGTTCTTCAGCGGCGAGGTCGAGATCGCCCGCGGCGACCTGTCCCGGATCCTGTACGAGCGCACCCGCGACGACGTCGAGTACCTCTTCGGCGACTCGGTGGCCGCGCTCGACGACACCCCCACCGGCGTCGACGTCGGCTTCCGCAGCTCGCCCGACCGCCGGTTCGACCTGGTGGTCGGGGCGGACGGGATGCACTCGAAGGTCCGCGAGTTGGCCTTCGGCCCGGAGTCCCGGTTCGCCGACTTCCGCGGCTACTACTCGGCCGGCTTCCGCGCGCCCAACCACCTGGGCCTGGACCACGCCGGGCTCGTCTACAACGAGCCCGGCCGGGCCGTGATGGTGTCCAGCGGCCGCGACCGCTCGGTGCTCGACGTCGGTCTGGTGTTCCGGGCCGACCGGCTGACCTACGACCGGCACGACCCCGAGCAGCTCCGCGACATCGTGACCGGGCGCTTCGCCGGCGCGGGCTGGGAGACCCCACGACTGCTGCAGGAACTGCGCCGGGAGCCCGACCTCTACTTCGACCCGCTCGAACAGATCCACCTCGACCGCTGGTCGAAGGGCCGGATCGGGCTGCTCGGTGACGCCGCCTGGTGCGCCGGCCCCGGAGGTTCGGGCACCGGACTGGCGATGATGGGCGCCTTCGTCCTGGCCGCCGAGCTGACCGCGGCGGGCGGCCAGCACGCCGTCGCCTTCGCCCGGTACCAGGAGGTGCTGCAGAAGGCCGCGGACAAGGGCCGGTGGCAGGCCAAGGGCGCCGGCGACTTCCTGGCCCCGGCCACCGCCGGGCGCATCCGCCGCCGCAACCTGACCTACCGGGTGCTGTCCAGCCGCCTGATGGCGAAGCCGTTCGCGAAGCTGGTCGGTGGCGCCGCCAACGCCGTCACCCTCGACGCCTACCCCCGCACCGCCGAACGCCCGCGCCTTCCGATGAGCGAGTGACGCCCTCGCCCGACGAGGTTGGCCCAGCGCGCCGTTCGCGCGGCCGGGCTGGGGGTCAGCCGGAGCGGGGGGAGCGAGCGGAGCCCGGCGGAGCCGCGTGCAGCGCGGGTGGCGGACGCAGGGCCGCGCGGGCGTGGTTGTCCCGCAGGTCGGCGAGCACCCGGGCCGGGTTCCGGCGGACGTCGCCGGGCAGGTGGTGCACGACCACCGCACCGGCGGCCATCAGCCGGTTGCGGCGAGCGAGGGTGGCGGCGTAGTCGTCCGGGCCGAGGTGCCATTCCAGCGAGTCGATCTCCCACGCCATGCCGACGTCGGCGAACCAGGCGTCCGGGACCGCCACGAAGCGGCCGTCCTCGTCGTGCAGCCGGGGGTTCCACAGCGGTTCGGGCAGGCCGCTGCGGTGGACCAGCACCCGCGCATCGGCCTCGGCGGGCGAGCGCACTCCGGCACCCACCTCCTCGAGCACCGCCCGGGGAAGGGCACTGCCGCGGTCGCTCCCGGCGGCGAGCTCCGCGCTCAGCCCGTCCACGCCGCACATCCCCCGCTGAACGGCCTCCGAGAGGATCGCCCGCACGACGCCGCGATCCCGACTGCGGCGGGCGAAGTCGAGCGCCGCCCGCTCCACCGGCGCGAGGGGCCAGCGCGCGGTACCGGGATCGGGCAACCGCTCGGTGCGTTCGACCAGCAACCGTCCGCAGCCCGACCGCCGGACGTCGCTGAGCACGAGGACGTGCACCGGACCGGAGGGAGCGGGGATGCGTCGCATCCCGTGCAGCTCCAGCGCGTCCAGCCCGGTGAGCACGGCTCGCCGACCCCGCCCCGGCGGCCCGTCGTCCCGGCTGTCGCAGTACAAGAGGGCCGCTCGTCGACGGTCTACCCGGGTGGGCGGACCGTTGTGGAGCAGCACGATCCCCGGCAGCAGCAGCTGCCACGGCCCACCGCTGCGGCACCGGTACGTCACGGTGCTGCGGGCGAAGCCGCACCGGTGGAGTGCGCGTGCGCGCACCACGGCGCTGCCGGAGAACGCGGCGATGTCGTCGAGTCGCGGAGGTGTCATCCCGAGATGGTGGGCGCCCCGGTCCCCCTCCCGAGGGCCCTTTCCCCAACCTGTGGACAACCCCCACCCATGTGCACAACTCCCCTCCGGGGCGCACCCCCCCGCGAGCGAGTGGCGCGGTGGGCCGAGGAGGTTGGGCCAGCGCGCCACTCGCTCGACCGAGGCGGGGCGGGGACGGCGAACGGGGCCGGCCACCGCCACGGGAGAGCGGTGACCGGCCCCGTCCGGAGCCTTCGGCCGGCCCCGTCCACCCGTCGGTGGGCGGGGCCGTGCGACTACCTAGCGGTAGTCGCGGCCGAAGTCGTAGTCGTCCAGCGGCACCGCGGCACCGGTGCCCGTGCCGAACACGTCGGGGCTGTAGTAGCCGTCGTCGTAGCTCGGCAGCGCGTAGGCCGCCGTGCGGGCGTCCTCGGTCGGCTGGACCTGGATGTTGCGGTAGCGGTTGATCCCGGTGCCGGCCGGGATCAGCTTGCCGATGATCACGTTCTCCTTCAGCCCGACGAGCTTGTCGCGCTTCCCGTTGATCGCGGCATCGGTGAGGATCCGGGTGGTCTCCTGGAACGAGGCCGCGGACAGCCACGACTCGGTGGCCAGCGAGGCCTTGGTGATCCCCATCAGCACCGGGCGACCCGAGGCCGGCTCGCCGCCCTCGGCGACGACGCGGCGGTTCTGCACCTCGAAGTCCGACCGCTCGGCCAGGGCGCCGGGCAGGAACTCGGTGGCGCCCGAATCGATGATCGTCACCCGGCGCAGCATCTGCCGGACGATGACCTCGATGTGCTTGTCGTGGATGTCCACGCTCTGCGTGCGGTACACCTTCTGCACCTCACGCACCAGGTGCAGCTGCACCTCGCGCGGGCCCATGACGCGCAGCACCTCGTGCGGGTCGGCGGTGCCCTCCAGGAGCAGCTGGCCGACGTGCACGTGGTCGCCGTCGGCGAGCGGCCGCTCCTGACCGTCCACGACGGTCATCGCCAGCCACTGCCGCTTGGACAGCTTCTCGTAGACGATCTCCTCGGCCCCGTCGTCCGGGGTCAGGGTGATCTTCCAGAAGCGCTCGCCGTCCTCGATCGAGATCCGGCCGTCCACGTCGGCGATGGGCGCCTTGCCCTTCGGGACGCGGGCCTCGAACAGCTCCTGGACACGCGGCAGACCGGTGGTGATGTCGTCGCCGGCCACACCACCGGTGTGGAAGGTGCGCATGGTCAGCTGGGTGCCGGGCTCGCCGATCGACTGCGCCGCGACGATGCCGACCGCCTCGCCGACGTCCACCAGCTGGCCGGTGGCCATCGAGCGGCCGTAGCACATGCCGCAGATGCCGGTGGCCGACATGCAGGTGAGCGCGCTGCGCACCTTGATCGTCTTGACCCCGGCCGCGACCAGCGCCTCCAGCGCCGGGTCGCCGAGGTCGCCGCCCTTGGCCACGATGAGCTCGCCGTCCGGGCCGCGCACCTCCTCCGCCGAGCAGCGGGCGTAGATGCTGGTCCGGATGTAGCGGTGCGGGATCAGCCGGCCGTCCGCGGTCTCCTCGGTGACCAGCATGGTGATGCTGCGCTCGGTGCCGCAGTCCACCTCGCGGACGATGACGTCCTGCGACACGTCCACCAGGCGCCGGGTCAGGTAGCCCGAGTCGGCGGTCCGCAGCGCGGTGTCCGCCAGGCCCTTGCGGGTGCCGTGGGTGGAGATGAAGTACTCCAGCACCGACAGGCCCTCGCGGAAGTTGGCCTTGATCGGACGGGGGATGTACTCGCCCTTGGGGTTGGCCACCAGACCGCGCATCCCGGCGAGCTGCCGGACCTGGGTCATGTTGCCCGCCGCGCCCGACTTCACGATCGTCGGGATCGGGTTGTCCTCGGGGAAGTTGGCCTCCATGGCCCGGGCGACCTCTTCGGACGCCTGGTTCCAGATCTTGACCATCTCGTCGTTGCGCTCCTGGTGGGACAGGGCGCCCCGCTGGTAGCGCTTGTTGACCTGGTCGGCCTTGACCTCGTAGCCGTCGAGGATCTGCTGCTTGTTCGGCGGCACCACCACGTCGGAGATCGCCATGGTCACCCCGGACCGGGTGGCCCAGTAGAAGCCGGCGTCCTTGAGG
The DNA here is from genome assembly GCA_035645455.1 of Pseudonocardia sp. Lineage (GTDB taxonomy): Bacteria > Actinomycetota > Actinomycetes > Mycobacteriales > Pseudonocardiaceae > Pseudonocardia. The sequence continues at coordinate 9,315 of DASQMQ010000190.1, read as the reverse complement.
CGGTCCAGGACCTGCGCGACCTCGGTCATCGAGTAGCGCTCGGCGAGATCGTTGATGATCATCGCCTGGCGCTTCTTCGGCAGGATCTCGTTGACGAACGGGTAGTCCGGCGGGAGCAGGTCGTTGAACAGCACCCGGCCCAGCGTGGTGTCGGCCAGCCACGGGTCGCCCTCGGACCAGCCGGTCTCCGCGACGACCTCGGCCGGCGGGGTGACCCCGTGCAGCCGGACCTTGATCGGCGCCTGCAGGTGCAGGACCTTCCGGTCGTAGGCCATGATCGCCTCGGACAGCGACGAGTACACGTGCCCCTCGCCGGTCGCGCCCTCGCGCAGCCGGCTCAGGTGGTAGAGCCCGGTCACCATGTCCAGTCGCGGCATGGCCAGCGGCCGGCCGGACGCCGGGGACAGGATGTTGTTGCTGGACAGCATCAGCACCCGGGCCTCGGACTGCGCCTCGGCCGACAGCGGCAGGTGCACCGCCATCTGGTCACCGTCGAAGTCGGCGTTGAACGCCTCGCAGACCAGCGGGTGCAGCTGGATCGCCTTGCCCTCGACCAGCTGCGGCTCGAAGGCCTGGATGCCCAGCCGGTGCAGGGTCGGTGCGCGGTTGAGCAGCACCGGGTGCTCGGAGATGACCTCCTCGAGCACGTCCCACACCTGCGAGCGGCCGCGCTCGACCATCCGCTTGGCGGACTTGATGTTCTGCGCGTGGTTCAGGTCGACCAGCCGCTTCATCACGAACGGCTTGAACAGCTCCAGCGCCATCTGCTTGGGCAGACCGCACTGGTGCAGCTTGAGCTGCGGGCCGACCACGATGACCGAACGGCCGGAGTAGTCGACGCGCTTGCCCAGCAGGTTCTGCCGGAACCGGCCCTGCTTGCCCTTGAGCAGGTCCGACAGCGACTTGAGCGGGCGGTTGCCCGGGCCGGTGACCGGCCGGCCGCGGCGGCCGTTGTCGAACAGCGCGTCGACGGCCTCCTGCAGCATCCGCTTCTCGTTGTTGACGATGATCTCGGGCGCGCCGAGGTCGATCAGTCGCTTGAGCCGGTTGTTGCGGTTGATCACCCGGCGGTACAGGTCGTTCAGGTCGGACGTGGCGAACCGGCCGCCGTCGAGCTGCACCATCGGGCGCAGGTCCGGCGGGATGACCGGGACGCAGTCCAGCACCATGCCCATCGGGCTGTTGCCGGTGACCTGGAACGCCGCCACGACCTTGAGCCGCTTGAGCGCGCGCAGCTTCTTCTGGCCCTTGCCGCTGCGGATGGTCTCCCGCAGGTTCTCGGCCTCGGCCGGGATGTCGAAGTTCTGCAGCAGGGTCTGGATCGCCTCGGCGCCCATCGCCCCGGTGAAGTAGTCGCCGTAGCGGTCGTAGAGCTCGCGGTAGAGCCCCTCGTCGGCGATCAGCTGCTGGACGTCGAGCTTGGCGAAGGTGCTCCAGATCTCGTCGAGCCGGTCCAGCTCGCGCTGGGCCCGGTCGCGGAGCTGGCGCATCTCGCGCTCGCCACCCTCCTTGACCTTGCGGCGGACGTCGCTCTTGGCGCCCTCCGCCTCCAGCTCGGCCAGGTCGGTCTCCAGCTTCTGCGCGCGCGCCTCCAGGTCGGAGTCGCGCCGCTGCTCCACCCGCTTGCGCTCCACGCTCATCTCGTTCTCGAGCGTGGACAGGTCCTGGTGGCGCAGGTCCTTGTTCACCGACGTGATGACGTACGCGGCGAAGTAGATGATCTTCTCGAGGTCCTTGGGAGCCAGGTCGAGCAGGTAGCCCAGCCGGCTCGGGACGCCCTTGAAGTACCAGATGTGGGTGACCGGCGCGGCCAGCTCGATGTGGCCCATCCGCTCGCGGCGCACCTTGGCGCGGGTGACCTCCACGCCGCACCGCTCACAGATGATGCCCTTGAACCGGACGCGCTTGTACTTGCCGCAGTAGCACTCCCAGTCCCGGGTCGGACCGAAGATCTTCTCGCAGAAGAGTCCGTCCTTCTCCGGCTTGAGGGTGCGGTAGTTGATGGTCTCGGGCTTCTTCACCTCGCCGTGCGACCACTGGCGGATGTCCTCCGCGGTGGCCAGACCGATGCGAAGCTCGTCGAAGAAGTTGACGTCGAGCACGTGTGTCCTCAGTTCCTTCTTGTCGCTCGCCGGGGCGGGATCAGTTGACGACGTCGTCGACGGTCATCGAGTCGGATCCGGGGCGGCTGGACAGGTTGATGCCCAGGTTCGCCGCGGCCCGCTCGAGGTCCTCGTCGTCGGTGTCGCGCATCTCGATCGCCGCGCCGTCGCTGGAGAGCACCTCGACGTTCAGGCACAGCGACTGCAGCTCCTTGAGGAGCACCTTGAACGACTCCGGGATGCCCGGCTCGGGGATGTTCTCGCCCTTGACGATCGCCTCGTAGACCTTGACCCGGCCCACCACGTCGTCGGACTTGATCGTCAGCAGCTCCTGCAGCGTGTACGCCGCGCCGTAGGCCTGCATCGCCCAGCACTCCATCTCGCCGAACCGCTGGCCGCCGAACTGGGCCTTACCGCCCAGCGGCTGCTGCGTGATCATCGAGTACGGGCCGGTGGACCGCGCGTGGATCTTGTCGTCCACCAGGTGGGCCAGCTTCAGGATGTACATGTAGCCGACCGCGACCGGGAACGGGAACGGCTCCCCGGAACGCCCGTCGAGCAGCTGGGCCTTGCCGTCCGGCCCGACCATCCGCTCGCCGTCCCGGTTCGGCCGGGTGACCCCGAGCAGCCCGGTGATCTCGTTCTCCTTGGCGCCGTCGAAGACCGGGGTGGCGGTCTTCGTGCCCGGCGGCACCGAGTAGAGCTCGTCGGGCATCTTCGACGCCCAGTCCGGCTCGCCGTCGATCTCCCAGCCGGTCTTGGCGATCCACCCGAGGTGGGTCTCCAGCACCTGGCCGATGTTCATCCGGCGGGGCACGCCGTGGGTGTTGAGGATGATGTCGATCGGGGTGCCGTCGGGCAGGAACGGCATGTCCTCGACGGGCAGGATCTTGCCGATGACGCCCTTGTTGCCGTGCCGGCCGGCGAGCTTGTCGCCGTCCTGGATCTTGCGCTTCTGCGCCACGTAGACCCGCACCAGCTCGTTGACGCCCGGCGCCAGCTCGTCCTCGTCGTCGCGGGAGAACACCCGGATGCCGATGACCTTGCCGTTCTCGCCGTGCGGCACCTTCAGCGAGGTGTCGCGCACCTCGCGGGCCTTCTCGCCGAAGATCGCGCGGAGCAGCCGCTCCTCCGGGGTCAGCTCGGTCTCGCCCTTCGGGGTGACCTTGCCGACCAGGATGTCGCCGGGCTGGACCTCGGCGCCGATCCGGATGATGCCGCGCTCGTCGAGGTCGGCCAGCACCTCCTCGGAGACGTTCGGGATGTCCCGGGTGATCTCCTCGGCGCCCAGCTTGGTGTCCCGGGCGTCGATCTCGTGCTCCTCGATGTGGATCGACGTCAGCACGTCGTCCTGCACCAGGCGCTGCGAGAGGATGATCGCGTCCTCGTAGTTGTGGCCCTCCCACGGCATGATCGCCACGAGCAGGTTCTTGCCGAGGGCCATCTCGCCGTCCTCGGTGCACGGCCCGTCCGCGATGACCTGCCCGATCTCGACCCGCTGGCCCTCGTCCACGATGGGCTTCTGGTTGTTGCAGGTGCCCTGGTTGGACCGGCGGAACTTGTTGAGCCGGTAGGTCGTGCGGGTGCCGTCGTCGGCCATCACGGTGATGTAGTCGGCGCACAGCTCCTCGACCACCCCGGCCTTGTCGGCCACCAGCACGTCGCCGGCGTCGACCGCGGCGCGCAGCTCCATGCCCGTGCCGACCAGCGGCGACTCGCTGCGCAGCAGCGGCACCGACTGGCGCTGCATGTTCGCGCCCATCAGCGCGCGGTTGGCGTCGTCGTGCTCGAGGAACGGGATCAGCGCGGTCGCCACCGACACCATCTGGCGCGGCGAGACGTCGATGTACTCGACGTCGTTCGGGGTGATGTAGTCGACCTCGCCGCCCTTGCGGCGGACCAGCACGCGCTCCTCGGTGAAGCTGCCGTCGTCGTGCAGCGGCGCGTTGGCCTGCGCGATGACGAACCGGTCCTCCTCGTCCGCGGTGAGGTAGTCGATCTGCTCGGTGACCCGGCCCTGGACGACCTTGCGGTACGGGGTCTGGATGAAACCGAACGGGTTGACCTGCGCGAACGTGGACAGCGACCCGATCAGGCCGATGTTCGGCCCCTCCGGGGTCTCGATCGGGCACATCCGGCCGTAGTGGCTGTTGTGCACGTCGCGGACCTCGAAGCCGGCGCGCTCGCGGGACAGGCCGCCCGGGCCCAGCGCGGACAGCCGGCGCTTGTGGGTCAGCCCGGCCAGCGGGTTGTGCTGGTCCATGAACTGGCTCAGCTGCGAGGTGCCGAAGAACTCCCGGATCGCGGCCGAGACCGGCCGGATGTTGATCAGGGTCTGCGGGGTGATCGCCTCGACGTCCTGGGTGGTCATCCGCTCGCGGACGACCCGCTCCATGCGGGAGAGCCCAACCCGGACCTGGTTCTGGATCAGCTCACCGACCGTGCGCAGGCGCCGGTTGCCGAAGTGGTCGATGTCGTCGGTCTCGACCGGGATGTCGATCCCGCCGTTGCCCTCGGCGTCGGCGCCCACCGTCATCTCGGTCTCGCCGGCGTGCAGCCGGACGAGGTACTCGATGGTGGTGGCGATGTCCTCCTCGGTGAGCATCCCGATCTTGTTGTCGATGCGCAGGCCGAGCTTCTTGTTCGCCTTGTAGCGGCCGACCTTGGCCAGGTCGTAGCGCTTGTCCTTGAAGAACAGGTTCTCCAGCAGGGTCTGCGCGCTCTCCCGGGTGGGCGGCTCGCCGGGGCGCAGCTTGCGGTAGATGTCGAGCAGGGCCTCGTCCTGGCCCGCGGTGTGGTCCTTCTCCAGCGTGGCCATGATCGTCTCGGAGAAGCCGAACCGCTCCGAGATCTGCTCGGCGGTCCAGCCGAGCGCCTTGAGCAGCACGGTGACCGGCTGGCGGCGCTTGCGGTCGATCCGGACGCCGACGGTGTCGCGCTTGTCGACGTCGAACTCGAGCCAGGCGCCCCGGCTCGGGATGACCCGCACCGAGTAGACGTCCTTCTCGGTGGTCTTGTCGATGTCGTGGGAGAAGTACACGCCCGGCGACCGGACGAGCTGGGACACCACGACCCGCTCGGTGCCGTTGATGATGAACGTGCCCTTGTCGGTCATCACCGGGAAGTCACCCATGAACACCGTCTGGCTCTTGATCTCGCCGGTGGTGTTGTTGGTGAACTCCGCGGTGACGAACAGCGGGGCGCCGTAGGTCATGTCCTTGTCCCGGCACTCCTCGACGGAGGCCTTGACCTCGTCGAAGCGGGGGTCGGAGAAGGACAGGGACATCGACCCGGAGAAGTCCTCGATCGGGGAGATCTCCGCGAGGACCTCTTCCAGACCGCCCATCGGGTTCTCGTCGCCGGCGTCGATGCGCCGCTGGAACCAGGCCTCGTTCCCGACCAGCCACTCGAACGACTGGATCTGGAGGTCGAGGAGATCGGGCACCTCGAGGGGCTCGCGGATCTTCGCGAAGGTGACCCGAGTAGGTGCTCCCGGGAAGTTCGGGTTCGCCGAAACAGCAGCGAGCGGGGCCGCGTGCGAGGTGGTGGCGCTGGACGAAGCCAAGATGCGTCCTTCCGAGAACTGCGCTCTCGTCTGGCGTGCTCCGGCTCCCGCGCGCTACCGTGCGTCCGCCGACCCGGGCGGGAGGTCCGGGCCTGCGGGACGCACGGATGCGGGATCCGGTACGCGCCGTCTGTTGTCAGGGCGCGACCGCCGACCAACCTGGCGAGTGAGCAGGGGTCGAAGCGTTTCCCGGTGACGGGATCCCCCTGCGCGCACGCGAAGCTGGACGAAGGCAGCGCAAAGAGGCAGTCTAGCTGCAGACGCAGCAACTGTCGAGGCGGCCCGGACAGGCAACCACCGAGACCCAAGAGTGACCTGACAGCCGCGCCCCGTCAAGACGCTACGCGTCGGTAAGTGGTCCTTTTCGCAGGACGACCGGGCCTCCGACGTGCGGTTCTAGGTCCACAACCCGCCCCGGGCGGGTTTCGCCCCGCGCTGTCGACCGCCCGCCGGAGCGCGTGCTCCTACCACACGCCGTGACGAGTCGCACAGCGATCGCCCGGCGGTACCCGTCGCACCCTCCCGCGGAGCGGGCCTGCCTTGACAGTCCCCCGGCGCCGTCGAACGATCGCCGCTCGGCCGATGCCCGGCGACGACGCAGGAGACGACGCAGGAGACGACGATGTCCGCACCGATGCCCGCCGCGAGTGCCGGAGCCCTCCCGACCACCGACCTCCTCGGATCCCACTCCCGCACCGGACGGAGAAAGCTAGCCGACCGCGCCCGCCCGGACCGGTCCGACACGCCGGGGGCCCGGCGATGAGCGGCTACGCCGAGCGCCCCTGGCTGGCCCGCTACGACGCCGGGCAGCCGGCCGACCTGGAAGCCGGGTTCCCGGACGCGCTGAGCATGTTCCGGGCCACCGCGGCCCGCACCCCGGACACCGACGCCGTGCGCTACCTGGGCGGGCGGCTCACCTACCGGGAGCTGGACGAGCTCACCGACGCCTTCGCCGTCGGCCTGCTCGAGGACGGCTTCGCCGCGGGCGACCGGGTGGCGCTGTACCTGCAGAACGTCCCGCAGTTCGTGATCGGGCTGGTGGGCACCTGGAAGGCCGGCGGCATCGCGGTGTCGGTCAACCCGATGAACCGGGAGCGCGAGCTGGACCTGCTGCTGCGCGACTCCGGCGCGACCGTGCTGGTCTGCCTGCAGACCCTCTACCGGGACGTGGCCGCCGCCGTGCTGCCGGGCACCGCCGTGCGGACCGTGCTGACGACGTCCGAAGTGGAGTACCGCGGCCGCGACGACGAGCGCATCTTCGGCGGGGTCGAGCGCCTCGACCTGCCGGACACCGTCGACCTGGCCGGGCTGCTCGACCGGTTCCGCGGGCAGCGGCCGCCGGAGGTGTCCTTCGACCCCGCCGACACCGCGTTCCTGACCTACACCTCGGGCACCACCGGCCCGCCCAAGGGGGCCATGAACTCCCACGCCAACGTGGTGTTCAACAGCCAGACCTACCGCCGGTGGTGCGAGCTCGACGGCGACGACGTCATCCTCGGGGTCGCCCCGCTGTTCCACATCACCGGGCTGATCGGGCACGTCACGCTGGCCCTGCTGCTCGGCGCGCCGCTGGTGCTGTTCCACCGGTTCGAGCCGGCCGCGGTGCTCGACGTGATCCGGGCCGAGCGGCCGACCTTCACCGTCGGGTCGATCACGGTGTTCATCGCCCTGATGAACGCCCCGAACGCCGACCGGGACGCGCTGGCCTCGCTGGGCAAGATCTGGTCCGGCGGGGCGCCCATCCCGCCGTCCACGGTGACGGCCTTCTCCGCCGCGTTCGGCCAGTACATCCACAACATCTACGGGCTGACCGAGACCACCTCCCCGTCGCACGGGGTGCCGCGCGGGGCCGAGGCGCCGGTGGACGAGGCGTCCGGGGCGCTGTCGGTGGGGGTGCCGGTCTACAGCACCGTGGTCCGGATCGTCGGCGAGGACGGCGCGGACCTGCCGCCCGGCGAGGTGGGCGAGATCGTCACCAGCGGGCCGCAGGTGGTGCCGGGCTACTGGAACAAGCCCGAGGAGACCGCGCGGGCCCTGCCCGGCGGCGCGCTGCACACCGGCGACGTCGGGTACATGGACTCCGCCGGCTGGTTCTACCTGGTCGACCGGAAGAAGGACCAGATCAACGCGGGCGGTTACAAGGTCTGGCCGCGCGAGGTCGAGGACGTGCTCTACGAGCACGAGGCGGTCCGCGAGGCAGCCGTGATCGGGGTGCCCGACGAGTACCGCGGCGAGACGGTCAAGGCGTTCGTGAGCCTGCGCCCCGGCCGGACCGCGTCCGCGGCGGAGCTGATCGCGTTCTGCAAGGCGCGGATGGCGGCCTACAAGTACCCGCGGCAGGTGGAGTTCCTCGACGAGATCCCCAAGACCGTCACCGGCAAGCTGCTGCGCCGGGAGCTGCGCGGCCGCTGACCCACGGCCGCCCGCGCCGGGGGAACGCGCGCGGGGCCCGTCGCCATCGGCGACGGGCCCCGCGGGGTGCTGCTCAGCGCAACGGGTCAGCGCATCAGGTCAGCGAGACCTTGGCGCCGGCCTCCTCGAGCTTGGTCTTGGCGGCGTCGGCGGCGTCCTTGGCCACGCCCTCCAGGATCGGCTTCGGGGCGGCCTCGACCAGGTCCTTGGCCTCCTTGAGGCCCAGTCCGGAGACCAGCTCGCGGACGACCTTGATGACCTGGATCTTCTTGTCACCGGCGGCCTCGAGGACGACGTTGAACTCGTCCTTCTCCTCGGGGGCCTCGGCGGCCGGGCCGGCCGGGCCGGCAGCGGCCACGGCGACCGGGGCGGCCGCGGTGACGTCGAAGGTCTCCTCGAACTTCTTCACGAACTCGGAGAGCTCGATCAGGGTGAGGTCCTTGAAGGCGTCGAGCAGCTCATCGGTGGACAGCTTCGCCATGGTGGCGGGTTCCTCTCTCTGGGTTCAGGGGGGTCAGCTCGCGGCGTCGGCCGGAGCGTCGGTGGTGTCGGTGTCCGTGCTGGCCGGGACGGTGTCCGAAGCGGTGTCCGAACCGGCGGGGGCACCGCCCTCCTCGGCCCGCTTGTCGGCCAGCGCCTGGGCCAGCCGGGCGACCTGCGAGGCGGGCGCGGCGAACAGCCCGGCCGCCTTGGACAGGTTGGCCTTCATCGCGCCGGCCAGCTTGGCCAGCAGGACCTCGCGGGACTCGAGGTCGGCCAGCTGGTTGACGTCCTCGACGGTCAGGGCGCGACCGTCCATGTAGCCGCCCTTGATCACCAGGCCCTGGTTGGCCTTGGCGAAGTCGCGCAGCGCCTTGGCCGCGTCCACCGGCTCGCCGGTGATGAACGCGATCGCGGTCGGGCCGACGAGCAGCTGCTCGATGCCCTGCACGCCCGCGTCGTCCGCGGCCCGCTTGACCAGCGTGTTCTTGGCGACACGGTAGGTGGCACCGTCGCCGAGCGAGCGGCGCAGCGCCGTGAGCTGCGCCATCGAGAGACCCCGGTACTCGGTGACCACCGCGGCGGTCGCACCTTCGAACCGGCCGGCGATGTCCTGCACGGCCTCGATCTTGTCGGGTCTGACCATCCTTGCCTCCTCTCCGTACGTCGTCCGTCGATCTGTCGGCAGACCCACCGCGACGACCCCGGAGACGACGGACGCCCCGGCGCAGGAGCGCACGGGGCGTGGGCACGGGC
>DASQMQ010000189.1:0-4693 GCA_035645455.1 Pseudonocardia sp. | reverse complement strand
CTGATCGACCGGGACGCTCCCCGGGTCCGGGCGGGTGACCCCGCCGAGGACGCCGCCCGCCTGATGGTCGAGACCAACGTCATCGACCTGCTCGTGGTGGACAGCGAGGGACGCCTGGTCGGCATCCTGACCAGCGACGACGCCGCCGAGGTGATCGAGGCCGCGGACACCGAGGACGCCGCCCTGCAGTCCGGCGCGTCGCCCTGGCCGGGCCACTACATGTACACCCGCGTCGGCCAGCTGGCCCGCTCCCGCGCGATGTGGCTGTTGATCCTGCTGATCGCCGCGGTGCTGACCGTCAACGTCCTGCAGGTGTTCGAGGCGACGCTGGAGGAGGTGACCGCGCTGGCCCTGTTCATCCCGCTGCTGGTGGGCACCGGCGGCAACGCCGGCGCGCAGGCCGCCACCGCCGCGGTGCGCGCGCTCGCGGTCGGGGAGGTCCGCACCTCCGACCTGCCTGCGGTGCTGTGGCGCGAGGTGCGGGTCGGGCTGCTGCTGGGCGCGATGCTCGCCGCGGTCGGGATGGTGGTGGCCACGCTGCTGGTCGGCCCCGCCGTCGCCGCGGTCGTCGCGATCTCGCTGATCGCGATCTGCACCTGGGCCGCCACCGTCGGGGCCACCATGCCGCTGCTGGCCAGACGGGTCGGCATCGACCCCGCGGTGGTCTCCGCGCCCATGGTGACCACGCTGGTCGACGCGACCGGCCTGCTGATCTACTTCCTCACCGCGCGGGCCGTCCTCGGAGTCTGAGGGGCACCCCGGCTCAGCGCCCCAGCCACCCCCCGTCCACCGGCACCAGCGCGCCGTGCACGTAGTCCGACGCGGCCGAGGCCAGGAACACCGTGACGCCCGCGAGGTCCTCGGGCCGGCCCCAGCGCCCGGCCGGGATGCGGTCCAGGATCGCCGCGTTGCGCTGCGGGTCGTCCTGCAGGGCGCGGGTGTTGTCGGTGGCGACGTAGCCGGGGACGATCGCGTTGACGTTGACCCCGCGCCCGGCCCACTCGTTGGCCAGCGCGCGGGTCAGCCCGGCGATCCCGGACTTGGCCGCGGCGTAGCCGGGCACCGTGATCCCGCCCTGGAAGCTGAGCAGCGACGCGGTGAAAATGATCTTGCCGGAGCCGCGCTCGAGCATCCGCCGGCCGACCTCCCTGGCCAGCACGAACTGGCTGGCCAGGTTGACCGCCAGCACGTGGTCGAAGTCCTCGTCGGAGTGCTCGGCGGCCGGGGCGCGGCGCACCGTGCCGGCGTTGTTGACCAGGATGTCGATCGGGGTGGCGGCCAGCTCGGCGGCGAACGCGGTGACCGCGGCCCGGTCGGCGAGATCGACCCGGTGGCCGCGGTACTCCCGGCCCGCGGCGCGCACCCGGCGCTCCACCTCGCTGCCGGTCGCCTCCAGCCCGGCGCTGGCCGCGACGACGTCGGCCCCGGCCCGGGCCAGCGCCTCGGCCATCGCCAGCCCGATGCCCCGCCGGGCGCCGGTCACCAGGGCCACCCGGCCGGTCAGGTCGAACAGGTCCAGGGCCACCGGCCGCTCCCGTCGTCGGTGATCGAACGGAACATCATGGCGGCATGTGACAGGTGTCAGCGAGGACCCTGCTCCCGTCACACAGCCGGGTGACGCGGGGGACTGACCCGCGGGCACCGCCGCGGAAGATGATCAGGACATGCACCCCCTCCGGAGAACAACCGTCCTGGCCGGGCTGGTCACCGCGGCACTGGCGCTCACCGGCTGCGCCGCGCCGGCTACCCCGACCACCCCGGCCGCCGAGCCATCGGTCCCGCCGGTCAGCTGGTCCGAGTGCGGGCCGAACCTGGACTGCGCCACCTACCCGGTCCCGATCGACCACGACGACCCGGCCGCCGGCACCGTCGAGCTGGCCCTGGTCCGGCACCGGGCGACCGACCCGGCCAACCGGCTCGGTGTGCTGTTCACCAACCCCGGTGGCCCGGGCGCGCCCGCCTCGGACACCGTGCGGGCGATCGCGACGGGCGGTGACCTGGCACCCGTCTCGCCGGACGTCGCCGCCCGTTACGACGTGATCGGGATGGACCCGCGCGGCATCGGCGGCAGCGAGGGCGTGCGGTGCCTGACCGACGAGCAGCGCGAGGCCGCGCTGGCCGTCGACTACGACCCGACGATCTCCGGCGGGCGGCCACTGCCCGAGCTGCAGGAGCAGGCCCGCACCCTGGCGCAGGGCTGCGCGGCGAACGTCGACCCCGGCCTGCTCGCGGAGATGGACACCTACTCGGTGGCCGCCGACATGGACCTGGTCCGGGCCGGTCTGGGCGAGGAGCGGCTCTCCTACCTGGGCCTGTCCTACGGCACCCTGCTCGGCGCGACCTACGCGACGCTGTTCCCGGACCGGGTCGAGCGGATGGTGCTCGACGCCCCGGTGGACCCGGTGCTGTGGCGGGACGACCCGCTGCAGGCCAGCTTCGAGCAGGCGGTCAGCGGTGAGCAGCAGCTCGACCGCTGGTTCGAGACCTGCCGGGCCGAGGGCGTCGCGGCCTGCCCGGTCGGCGGCGGCGAGCCCGGGGCGGCGTTCGACGCCCTGATCGCGCGACTGGAGGCGCAGCCGCTGGAGGTACCGGCCTCGCCCGGTCCGGCCGGCACTCTGGACGGTGCCAGCGCGCTGCTCGCCGCGCGCGTCGCGGTGTTCGACCGCCGGCTGTGGCCGGTGCTGACCGCCGGCCTGCTCGCGGCCGAGGACGGGGACGGCTCGGTGCTGCTGAGCCTGTCGCAGGCGTTGGTCCGGGAGCCCGACGGCAGCCCCAACGGCTTCGGCGAGGGCAACCTGGCGGTGAACTGCCTGGACCGGGCGATCCCCACCGACCCCGCCGAGCACGAGGCGAACGCCGCGGCGATCCAGCAGGCCGCACCCCGCTTCGGCGGGCTGTCCGGGAACTCAGCGCTCGGCTGCGTCGGCTGGCCGGCCGACAACCTCGACCGGCCCACCCGTGCGCTGACCGCCGAGGGCGCCGGTCCCGTCCTGGTGATCGGCGGCCGGGAGGACTCGCAGACGCCCTACCCGTGGGCCCAGGCGCTCACCGCCGGCCTCGCCGACGGGCACCTGCTCACCCGCGAGGGCGTCGGCCACGGCTCGTACCGGACCTCCGGGCCGTGCATCGACACCGCGGTCGACGCCTACCTGCTGCGCGACGAGCTGCCTCCGGCCGGCACCACGTGCGCCCAGGAGCCCCCGGGCACCACGTCGCTGGCGGCCCTGTCGGGCGGCGGCTGACCTTCCATAGAGGTTGACCTGCGTGGCCTTACATGAACTGAGATGAACCGGACGCTGCTCCACCCCGTGTCGAGAGAGGTGGCCGCCCCCGCGGCGGCCACCGCGCCGGAGAGGGGTCCCGGCGCACAGCGCACGGCGCCCGACCGGGTGCCGATGTCCTCGGGGAGCAGCGATGCAGCGAGCGCGACAGGTACTACTGGCAGCGACGACCGGCGTCCTGGCCGCCGGTCTGGTGGTGGCGAACGCGCTGCCGGCGGCGGCCGCGCCGGGAGCCGCCCCGGCGGTCGCCGAGCCCCAGTGGCGGGCGGGCCACTTCGAGGTGACCGGGGCGCCGGTCCTGCCCGCCGACTCCCCGCCCGACGGCTGGCTGTGCCACCTGCAGATCTCCTGCCGGCCCGGGGTGCTGGCCACGGCCGGGCTGACCGCGGACGACGCCCGCCCGATCGCCGAGACCCGGGAGCAGGCGCCGGTCCGCGTGGAGTGCGAGTTCGGCAGCGGGAACTGGGTCAAGGTGCACTTCGGCGCCGGCGCGGTCGGCTGGGTGGCCGCGGACGCCGTCGACATCGTCGCGAGCGGCCGCACCCCCGCCCAGTGCGGGCTCGGCGACTGGTAGGACCGCACGCCGGTGACTCCGGGGGTGGACCGCACGCGCGGTCCACCCCCGGACCCGGTTCACCACCGCAGCGACCCGATCCCGACCAGGCCGAGCAGGACGGCCGCGTCCCGGTGGCCCGCCGGGGCGCCAGCGGTGAACCTGGTCCCCACCGCTGCCGACCGGAGGACGTCCCCGTGGCCCATCCCGATCCGAGGTCTGGGACGAGCGCTCGCCCTCGCTCAACCTGCCCTCCGCCACCGCGCTGTCGGCGTCCTGGGACCCGGCCGTCGCCCGGCGCTACGGCAACGTCGTCGCGGTCGAGGCGCGGCGCAAGGACGTCGACGTGGTGCTCGGGCCGACGATCAACCTGCACCGCTCCCCGCTGGGCGGGCGGCACTTCGAGTGCCTGAGCGAGGACCCGGTGCTCACCGCCGGCCTCGCCGCCGCCTACGTCGAGGGCGTCCAGCAGAACGGGGTCGGCGCCACCCCCAAGCACTACGTCGCCAACGACTACGAGACCGACCGCTTCACCGCCAGCAGCGAGGTGTCCGACCGCGCGCTGCGCGAGCTGTACCTGCGCGCGTTCGAGGAGGCCGTCGTCGATGCCGGGGCGTGGCTGGTGATGTCGGCCTACAACGCCGTCAACGGGGTGACCGCGTCGGAGAACGACCTGCTGGAGACCCCGCTGAACACCGAGTGGGGCTTCGACGGCGTGGTGGTCAGCGACTGGACCGCGGTGCGCAGCCTGGCCGCCGCCGCGGCGTCCCAGGACCTGGTCATGCCCGGACCGGGCGGACCGTGGGGAGACGCCCTGGTCGCGGCGGTGCGGGACGGGCCCATCGCCGAAGCCGCCGTC
>DASQMQ010000188.1:0-1541 GCA_035645455.1 Pseudonocardia sp. | reverse complement strand
CCGCGAGGCGCACGGGACGGTGCTGCCGGTCATCAACGACGTGCGGGTCTCCACCCGCAACGACCTGATCCGCCAGTTCGCCGAGACCTCCGACGCCTTCGTCACCCGGCACTGCCAGTACCTGGAGAGCACCGGGATGGTCGACTACAGCCGGCTGCCGGTCACCCAGGCCTCGGCGATGAACCTGTTGACCAACGGGACCGGTCCGGGGGGCCTGATCCTGCCGATCGTGGTGTTCGTCGCGGTGCTGCTCGGGGTGGTCGCCCTGCTGGCCTCGCTGCGCAAGAAGAAGGCCCAGCAGTCCGAGCGGGTCACCGTCAACAAGACCCCGCCGGTCGCCCCGACCATGACCGCCGCCGCGGCCTCGATCCCGGCGCTCACCCCGGTGGCCGCGCTGCCGGCCGGCTCCGGCCGTTCGGCCCGCGCGGTCGACCCGGTCCCGAGCTACCCGATGGAGACCGGCTACCCGGCCGAGGCCCCGATCCCGGTCGGTGCGTTCGCCGTCGGCGACGCCCGGGGCGGCGCGACCTCGGCCATCCCGTCCCCGCGGGCCGGCGGCGAGCCGTCGGTGCAGTGGACGATGGGCGGGCCGGGCTTCCGCGACACCGGGCCGCACCCGACCATCGACGCCGCCGGGCCGTACGCCCCCGTGTCGGACTCCGGCGCCTACCGGATCAACTCCGGCAGCGGCCCGGTGACCGGCCCCGCCGGCGGGTACCCGGGTGGCTACGCCGCGGGTCCCGGGGGCAGTGGCGGCTACCCGACCGCGCAGGACGACACCACCATGTTCCGCCAGCAGAACTACGGCGGCGGGTATCCGGGCCAGGACTCGGGCGGGTTCCCGACGTCCGTCGGCAGCTACCGCACCGTCTCCGAGACCGGCTCGCACCGGACCGGGGACACCGGTACCCGCCGGTCGGCGCCCGACACCGGATCCCACCGTGCGCACTCCGGCCCTCGTCACTCCACCCGGCGTTAGCTCCCCGCTTCCGACGCCGTCCCCGCCGCGGTGCCGTTCGGCTCTCCGGCTGTTCGCTCCCAACCCCGAATTGGAGCTCCACTCATGTCACCGACCAGCACCGCCCGACACCGGAGGGCCGGCCGCAACCTGGTTGTCTCCGCCGCAGCACTGTCGTTGTGCCTGCTGCCCACCGCCTGCGACTTCGGCGGCATCCCCGCCGGGGGCAACGGGGGCAACGGCGGCGGTTTCGGCGCCCCGGCCAACCCCGGGGGCGGCGGCACCGAGGTGATCGTCCCGGTCGGCAACACCCAGCCGGGCGGCCAGGGCAGCGGCGGCCAGAGTGGCAACGCCCCGACCGGGGGCCAGAACGCGGGCGGTGGGCAGCAGCCGCCGGCCGCCGGTGGGCAGCAGCCGCCGGCTACCAGTGGGCAGCAGCCGCCGGCTACCGCTGGGCAGCAGCCGCCGGCTACCAGTGGGCAGCAGCCGCCGGCCACCGCTGGGCAGCAGCCGCCGGCTACCAGTGGGCAGCAGCCGCCGGCTACCAGTGGGCAGCAGCCGCCGGCCACCGCTGGGCAGCAGC
>DASQMQ010000187.1:0-3107 GCA_035645455.1 Pseudonocardia sp. | reverse complement strand
TCATCTCGTGCCGCACTTCCGGGGAGTGCTGGCCGACCGGCTGCAGCCGACTCCGTGACACTCCCAGCGGGGTAGCACCCGCCCGGGGTGGCAGGGCGGTCGGTGACCGCCCTGCCACCCCGGGCCGGTCGGCTCAGATGTCCCGGTGCCGGGCGACCCTGACCGCCACGGCGAACAGAGCGGCGGCGACCACGGCGAACCAGACTCCGGCGAGCCAGGGCGAACCGAGCAGCCCGCTGTCGGTCGGCGCACCGGCGAGGAACCGGTCGGCGGCCTGGAAGGGCAGGAACGGTCCGACCGCCGGTCCGACGACGGGGATGACGCCGACGAGCGACTCGGCGACGAGGGGCCACACCAGCACCAGCGCCACGGCTCCCGCGGTCCGCCGGACGAGGACGCCGACCGCGACGGCCACGACCGCGGCGCCGGCGTCCACCAGCCCCACCCCGGCCACCTGCCGCCATGCGTCCAACCCGTCCAGGGCGAGCTCGGGGCCGGGTACCAGCAGCGCACTCGCCGCCCAGCTGCCCAGGGCACCGGCCAGGCCGACCAGGCCGGCGAGCGTGGCGACGACCACCGCCTTGGCCCGCAGCGCGGCGCCGCGGTCCGGCACGGCGAGGAACGTCGTCCCGATCGTGCCGGTGGCGTACTCCGTGGTCACCGCGAGCACCGCCACGACCATCAGCACCATCATCCCCACCACCCGGGCCGATTGCGTGACCGCCGGCGTGACCGGCTCGGTGGTGGCCACCGTCGCGGCCACGAGCAGCCCGATGCCGGTGGTCGTCAGCAGCGCGGCGCCGGCGGACCACCAGGGCGCGCGGGTGGAGGCCAGCTTGATCCGTTCTGCGTTGATCTGTTCTGCGGCGATCGCTCCCATCGCCCTCACCTCCCCACCGCGGACACGGCCGCGGCCTCGTCGTGGCCACCGGAGGCGTACTCGACGTCGTGCCCGGTGAGTCGGAGGAACGCCTGCTCCAGCGAGGCGTGCTGCGGGGTCAGCTCGTGCAGCACCAGGCCGCGCGCCGCGGCGACCTCGCCGATGTGTTCGGGCGTCGCGTCGGTGACGGTCAGCCCGAGGTCGTCGCCGTCCACGGGGACGACGGACGCGTGGGCCCGGCGCAGCGCCTCGGCCAGCAGCACCGGCTGCGGCGTGCGCACGCGCACGGTGTGGTCCGCGGCCGCGTCGATGAACTCGGCGGTGGTCGCCTCGGTGATCAGCCGGCCGCGCCCGATGACGACGAGGTCCGACGCCGTCATCGCCATCTCCGACAGCAGATGGCTGGAGACCAGCACCGTGCGGCCCTCGGCGGCCAGTCCCCGCATGAGCTGCCGGACCCAGTGGATGCCCTCCGGGTCCAGCCCGTTGACCGGCTCGTCGAACAGCAGGATGCCGGGGTCGCCGAGCAGCGCCCCGGCGATGCCCAACCGCTGGGACATGCCGAGGGAGAAGCCGCCGGCCCGCCGGTCGGCCACGGCAGCCAGGCCCACCTGGTCCAGCACGGTGTCGACGCGGTCCGGTGGCAGCGCGTTGGACGCCGCGATCCAGCGCAGGTGCGCTCGCGCCGACCGGTCCGGGTGCACCCAGCGGGCGTCCAGCAGCGCACCCACCGTGCGCAGGGGGTGGCGCAGGTCCCGGTAGGGCACGCCGTCGAGCAACGCCTCCCCGGCCGTCGGGCGGTCCAGACCCAGGGCCACCCGCATCGTGGTCGACTTGCCCGAGCCGTTCGGGCCGAGGAAGCCGGTGACCCGGCCCGGCCGGACCCGGAAGGACAGGTCGTCGACGGCGGTGGTCGGGCCGTACCGCTTGGTCAGTCCGCGAATCTCGATCATGATCGTCTCCTGTCCGGATCGTGCGCTCAGGAGCGCGCGGCGGTGGCGGGCGCGGTGGCAGGACCGGTCGCGGCGGGCGGTGCGGCGGGCACCGACCGCGGCAGGCGCCGGGCCACGACCGCGGTGGCCAGCGCGACGACCAGGCCCATCACCGGCTGCAGGACCTGGGCGGCCAGCCCGGTGACGACGAACAGCGGCAGGGCGACGGCGTACGCGGTACCCGCCCACCGCAGGCCGGGCGCGGTCCGGGCGACGGCCGTGCCGAGCACGATCGCGCCGGTGATGAACAGCAGCATCGAGACGCCGATCGTGCCGACCAGGGCCGGGCCGTAGGCGGTGTCCAGGTTCAGCGCCGGCATCCCCGGCGCGCCCGACAGGTGCGCGCGGCCGATGCCGGGCTGCACGAACGCGGCGCTGCCGAACGCCGACGCCATCACCACCAGCGCCACGAGGGTGAGCGCGGTCCCGATCGCCGCGCTGCGAACGGCCCGCCCGCGGCTGAGGAAGACCAGCGCGGCTGTCACGCCGACGGTGGCCAGGGCGGCGCCTCCGATGCTGGCCACCAGGTGGCTGAGCAGGAAGACGTCGGTGGAGACGTAGCGCGCGTAGGCGTCGAAGTCGGTGATGGGGGGCTGGTGGGTGAGGGTGCTCAGGGCCAGCAGGACGCCGTAGGTCGGCAGCAGCCACAGCGCGGGCGCGGCGAAGCGGTCGAGCGGGGTGTACAGGGTGGTGGACGAGGTGGACATCGGTCCTCCTGGTGGTCGGTGCCCCGGAGCGGGGCGCTGTGCGGGAAGCAGACCGCCCGCGCCTGTCACCGACCTGTTCCGCGCCTGACACGGCCCGCCGCCCTGCTCGCCGACGCCGAGGCGCTCCTCAGGACGCCCGCCCTGCCGTACGCTCACCGGCCGTGGACTTCTCGGTCCTGGGGCCGCTGCAGGTGCGCGCCGGCGGAGCGCCGGTCCCGATCCGCCCGGGTCTGCCGCGCGCGCTGCTGGTGCTCCTGCTCACCCGTCCGCGGACCCCCGTCCCGGTCGAGGTCGTCACGGAGCGGCTGTGGGCCGGGGCGCCGCCCGCGGACGCCCCGAACGCGGTGCACCGCCTCGTGTCCTACCTGCGGCGGGCGCTCGGCACCGAGGGCGCGCCCCTCCTGGTGACCCGGGCCCCGGGCTACGCGCTCACCGTCGCCGACTCCGCGATCGACGCGCACCGCTTCACCGAGCTGGTCGGCGCCGCGAGCACGCTGGCCGGAGCCGGAACCGCCCTCGGGGCCCACC
>DASQMQ010000186.1:0-15243 GCA_035645455.1 Pseudonocardia sp. | reverse complement strand
CTGCTCCTGCAGGCCGGCGAGCGCGCGACGGAGGTCGGCGCGCAGGTCCTCCTCGCGCAGCCGCTGCGGCAGCACGACCACCCGCTGCTGGACGTCCCCGGCCTGGGTGGCGGCCCTGGCGCGGGCCTCGGCGGCCCGGACCCGGGCGACCTCGGCGGCCCTGGTCACGGTGTTCAGCGCGAACTCGCCGGCGCCCAGCACGGCGAGCAGCGGGGTGCGGGCCACCCTGGCCTGCTCGGCGGCGTTGCGGGCGGCCTGCTCGCGGGCCCTGCGGACCTCGGCTGCGGTGGGCAGTGTCACTGCCATGTCGATCACTCCTCGTGGGTCGTGGGGTCGGCGGCCGGCCCGACCGGTAGACGTCCAGCAGCACCTGCTTCTGGCGCTCGGTCAGGGTGGGGTCGGCGAGCACGGCACCGACGACGTCGCCGGCCGGCTGCTGCTCGAGGAACCCGGCCCGCACGTACAGGGCCTCGGCCGAGATCCGCAGCCCCTTGGCGATCTGCTGCAGGATCTCCGCGGACGGCTTGCGCAGCCCGCGCTCGATCTGGCTCAGGTAGGGGTTGCTCACCCCGGTCACCTTCGCCAGCTGGCGCAGGGAGACCTGCGCACCCTCGCGCTGGCTGCGGATGTAGGCGCCGATGTCGTCGACGGCCTGACCGACCGCCTGGCCGACCTGCTCGACCGCCTGGCCGACCGGGCCCTCGTTCCGCGCGTTGCCGGTCATGTCGGCTCACCCCTGCTTCCGTCACCCACGACGGTACGCCGAAGTGCTAGCTCCTGCAAGCAGGATGCTTGCGCAGGTGAGTGGCCTGCCTCACGGAGGATCAGCCGCCGAAGGCGACCTGACCGACGGTGTAGATGACCAGCCCGGCCAGCGCGCCGACGACCGTGCCGTTGATCCGGATGAACTGCAGGTCGCGGCCGACCTGCAGTTCGATCTTGCGGGAGGTCTCCTCGGCGTCCCAGCGGGCGACCGTGTCGGTGATCAGCGTGGTGATCTCGCCGCGGTAGTGGCGCACGACGTAACCGGCCGCGTCGCCGAGCCAGCCGTCGATCTTGGCCCGCAGCTCGGGGTCGGACACCAGGTTCTGCCCGAAGGCGACCAGCCCGTCGCGGACGCGGGTGCGCAACGCGCTCGACGGGTCGGCGGCGGCGTCCAGGATCAGCGACTTGACCGTGCCCCACGCCTGCCCGATGAACTGCTGCACGTTCGGGTGCGCGATGACCTGCTGCTTGATCCGCTCGGCCCGCTCGATGGTGTCGGCGTCGTTCTGCAGGTCGCCGGCGAACTCGGAGAGGAAGGTGTCGATCGCCTTGCGCAGCGGGTGCTCCGGGTCGGTCTTCACCGCCCAGGCGAAGTTCTGCGCCTCCAGGTACACCCGGTCGGCGATGAGGTCGTCGACGAACCGGGGCGACCAGGTGGGCGCCCGCTGGTGCACGATCCGCATCACCATCTCCTGGTTGCCGGCCACCCAGTCGTAGGCGCGGTCGCAGACCAGGTCGACCAGCTTGCGGTGGGCGCCGTCGGCGAGGACGCCCTCCAGCACCGTGCCCAGCGGCGGCCCGATCGGCTTCTCCAGCAGCTTGCGCACCAGCACCTGCTCGATGACGTCCTGGACGTCGTCGTCGCGCAGCACGGTGACCACGCCGCGGGCCGCGGTGGCCAGCTCGGCGGTGATCCGGTCGGCGTTGTCGGGCTGCCCGATCCAGGACCCGACCCGGGCCGAGACGTCCACCCGGGCGATCCGGTCCCGCACGACGTCCTCGGCCAGGAAGTTCTCCCCGACGAAGTCACCCAGGCTGTCGCCGAGCGCGTCCTTCTTGGTCGGGATGATCGCGGTGTGCGGGATCGGCAGGCCGAGCGGGCGGCGGAACAGCGCGGTGACGGCGAACCAGTCGGCCAGCGCGCCGATCATGCTGGCTTCCGCGGTGGCCCGCAGGTAGCCGATCCAGACCGGCCCGTCGTTGGCCTCCCACCAGCGGGAGAACAGGAAGACCACGGTCGCCACCACCAGCAGCCCGGTGGCGAACATCTTCATCCGGCGCAGGTCCTGGGCGCGGGCGGTGGCGTCCATTCGGCCGAACCCGAGCCCGAGCTCCACCTTCGGAGCAGTACGGCCACCGCTGGGTGACGCGGACGGAGCAGCTGCCGAGCCGGCCGCGTCCGATCGGGTAGAGGCGGAGTTCTGCACGAACCCATCTTGCCCGTCCGGCGAAGGTTCCGGTGTCGGGGCGGCCACCTCGCGGGCCTGTCGCGCTGGACGGGGCACCAGCCGCGCGGCCCGCCCCGACCTCGGTGCCCGGACGCCGGCGCTCGACGCCGGCCGGGGTCAGTGCCTCAGCGACACCTCGGTGACACGTCGAGGCACTCGGATCCCGCCGTGCCGAGCTGGTTCTGGCCGGGGTCGGCGGTGATCCGTCGACCCCGGCCACGTTCTGCGGTGCGGCTGCGCGGCGAGGGAGAAGTGCCCCCTCGGGCGCCGCACCACCGGCGCTCCCCCGGTTCCCCCGGCGCGGCGCGACGGACCGCGTCAACGGGGGGCGAGCCGGGGGCGCCGGCTGTTGCGGGTCGCTACCGCCCGCCCACCGCGACCATCTCCGCGGGCCGCTGGGCGCCCGGGTTGCGGTCGCGGTCGGCGCGGCGCCGGACGGCGTCCTCGGCAGCGCTCAGGATCAGGTCGGCGGCCGGCACCCGGTAACCGGTCAGCGCCGGGGACACCCGCCAGTGCACCCAGCCGTCGGGCACGGTCGACGGCGGCGCCAGCACCGTCGCGCCGGCTGTGCGCAGGCGCACACCCTCGGCGTCGCGCAGCGCGGCCGGCAGGGCCGAGCCCGCGGTGATCGGGAACCACCACTCGCCGGTCGGGGTGGCCGCGACCGGGACGACCGCGCCGGCGTCGCGCAGGGCCACGCACATCCGCTTCCCGTCGACCGCGGTCACCTCGAGGACGTCCAGCGCGGTGCCGGTGACCAGCAGCAACGTGGTGGCACCCTCGACGACCACGGGCCAGCCGTGGTCGGCGAACTCGCGCGCCGCCGCGCGCAGCTCCGCGCCGTACACCGCGCGGTAGCTGTCCCAGCCGGACATCGCGGACCTCCGATGCGTGTCGTGAACCCCTGCCGTTCGGCGTGTTCCTGTGAGGCTCAACACCGAGCATGACGGGTGCGGTGCGGGTAATGGAGCCCGCAGCGACGACCGCACGGGACGCCGAGACGAGCGGAAATTGCCCCTTGACAAAGCCGTCCGTCGTCGGCGACAGGTCGGACGACCGGTGCGCACTCGGAGACCGGCGGTGGCAACCCTGCTCCGTTCGGCCGCCGGACCGGTCGTCGCGGCGGTCAGCGGTCGCTGACTACCCCGGCGTCACCCCGGCGTCACCCCAGCGCTGCCACAGGGCTGCCACAGGGCTGCCATCTCCACAGCGCTGCCACCATGGCGCCATGTTGATGGTGACCGGGGCGAGCGGGTACCTGGGCAGTGCGGTGGTCGGGCTGGCGGTGCGGGAGGGCCGGGCGGTGCGGGCCGTGGTGCGCGACCCGGACCGGGCCGTCGGGGTGCTGCCGGCGGGCGTCGAGGTGGCGGTGGCCGACCTGGCCGACCCGGAGGCCCTGCGGGCCGCGGCGCGCGGGTGCACCGGGGTGCTGCACGTGGCCGGGTCGGTGGGCGGCCCGGCCGACGACGTGCGGCGGGCCAACGTCGACGGCACCCGCGCGGTGCTGGCCGCCGCGGTGGCCGCCGGAGTTCCGCGGTTCGTGCTCACCAGCAGCAGCGCCGCGGTGATCGACGCGACCGGGCTGGTGGCCGAGGAGCCGGTCGGGCCGCCGGCGCTCACCGACCCCTACTCGACGAGCAAGGCGGCCGCCGAGGAGTTGGTCCTGGCGGCCAGCGGACGCGGGGACATCGAGGCCGTGGTGGCCGCGCCGGTGAGCATCTACGGGCCGAGCCCGCGCGGACCGGAGTCCTACAACTCGCTGTTCGTGGCCGCGGCCCTGGGGACCGAGCCGGTGGTGGTGGACTCCACGGTCGGCTGGATCCTCGCCGAGGACGCCGCGGCCGGGCACCTGCTGGCGCTGGACCGCGGGGCGGCGGGGCGGCGCTACGTGCTCAGCGGGGAGGTGGCCACGTTCGGCCGGATCCTGCACGCGTTCGCCGACCTGGTGGGCGGCCGTCGGGTGGCGACCCTGCCGCCGGGCGCGGCGCTGGGACCGGAAGCGGGCACGTTCGCCCGCCGCTCGGAGGTCTACGGGCGGTTCCCACCGGTGCGGGTGGCCGACGCGGGCGCCCGGGGGCTCGGCCTCGCGCCGCGCCGGGTGGCCGACGGGATCGCGCTCACCGCGGACTGGATCGGCCCGCTCGCCGCGCACTGACACCTGGACGGCATCCCGGACAGCGCCCCCGACAGCACCCCGGACAGCGCAGAGGCCGGTGACCCCGTCGGGTCACCGGCCTCCACGTGCTCCGTGCGGAGCGGGGCCTCAGATCGGGCGGACCGTGTCGGCCTGCGGACCCTTCGCACCCTGGCTCGCCTCGAAGGAGACCCGCTGGTTCTCCTCGAGCGTGCGGAAGCCGTCCGACTGGATGGCGGAGTAGTGGACGAAGACGTCCGGACCGTTGTCGTCGGTGGCGATGAAGCCGAAGCCCTTCTCGGCGTTGAACCACTTGACGGTGCCCTGCGGCATACCTGTTCTCCATACGTGAAGCGGACCCGGACGGCACTGTGCCGACCGGCGGCTGCACGGACCCCGGCGTACGCAGAAGACATCCCCGTACCCCGGTGAAGCCCACCGTCCACTCTGTCCACGGACGCTTCACAACGATCGAGGAAGACACGACTGCAACCGGGCGCGAACCTATCACGGGGCCCGGCCCCGGAGCAGCACCCGGTAACGCGGCGTGGTCGGCGAGCGATGCAGCCGGAACCGCCTGCTCAGTCGCCCGCCGGGGGCGCCGCGGCGGCCTGTTCGAGGCCGGTCTCCAGGGCCCGGAACACCTCGTCGAGCAGGGCGCGCAGGTCGCCGCCGGAGCCGAGCCAGCGCTCGTAGGCGGCCAGTGCGACACCCAGGCTGGCGTGCCCGATCGCCTGCGGGACGAGCTCGTCGGCGGGCAGCCCGAGGCGCCGGCCGGCGTACTCGGACACCACCCGGCGCCAGGCCGCGTAACGCAGCGTCGAGTGCGCCTGCAGCGCCGGCGTGCCGAGGATCAGCCGCAGCCGCCGCCGGTGCCACGGCTGCTCGTCGGGGTGCACCTCGTTGGAGTCCAGCACCGCGACCCGCACGCCGGCCAGCACCGACAGATCCTCGGGCAGCGCGGCGAACGTCGCGCGCATCCGGTCGAGCTGCTCGTCGAACGCACCCCACGGGATGTCGTTCTTGGAGGCGTAGTAGCGGAAGACGGTGCGCCGGCCGATGCCGGCGGCCACGGCGATGTCGTCGACCGTGGTGGTGTCGAACCCGCGGTCGGTGAACAGCTCCAGCGCGATGTGCTCGATCTCCGAGCGGGAGGTGACCGGGCGGCGCCCGCCCCGCCGGGCCGGCGGGCGCCCGTTCCGCTGCTCGCCGGGCACTCCGGCCGCCACGGTCACCGCGTTCAGGGCAGCGGCAGCGACGCGGCGCCGGACACCGGCTCGACACCCATCCGCACGGTGTTGCGGCCGGCCCGCTTGGCCGCGTACATCGCCGTGTCGGCGCCCTCGACGAGCTGGACCAGCTCGCTGCCGTCGGCCGGGAAGGTGGCCCCACCGATGGACACGGTCAGCCCGGCGACGAGGACCTCGCGGGTCGGTTCGCCGACCCGCACCTGCAACTGCTCGATGCGCTTGCGGATGCGCTCCGCCACGGCGTGCGCGGCGTCCGGGTCGTGCTCGCCGTCCAGGCCCATCAGCAGCACCACGAACTCCTCGCCGCCGAACCGGCCGACCAGGTCCTCCTCGCGGACCTCGTGCTTGATCTCGGCGGCGACCGCGGACAGCACCAGGTCGCCCACCAGGTGCCCGTGCCGGTCGTTGACCTGCTTGAAGTGGTCGATGTCCAGGACCAGCACGGTGGCCTGGGTCTCGGACCGCGAGCTGCGGCGCAGCGCCCGGTCCGCGTGCAGGTGCCAGGCCGCCGCGTTGAGCAGCCCGGTCTTGCCGTCCGTGCTGGCCTCCTGCTCCAGTTGGTGCACCAGCACGCTGCGGTGCAGCACGATCAGCGTGGGCAGCACGAACACCGCGTAGACCGGCCCGAACGCGGCCATCGCCCCGGCCACCAGCGCGCCCATGGACAACGTGGCGAACTCCAGCACCGCCTCGTCGGGCCGGCCGAGCACCTGCAGGAAGGTGGAGGTGTTCCAGGTCTGCTCGCTGAGGACCATGACCACGACCACCAGCAGCATGTTCACCACGGCGTAGACGACCAGCGCGACGGCGACGGCCAGCAGCCCGAACCCGGTGTGGAACCGCTCGGCCGGGTCGACCGTGCCGATCACGGCACCGGCCGCCAGCACGGCGAGCACGATGGCCGCGGTGCTGAACGCGACCCGGTGCGGCGGTACGCCCATCGGCCGCCACGCCCGGGCGTAGAGGTGGCCGTAGAGGACGACCACGACGACCGTGGCGAGCGCACCCGGCAGCAGCGCGGCCGCGGCGAAGGTCCACACCGAGCTGAGGTCGATGTGCGGGCTGCGGTCGGGTGCCTGCCGGCGGCGTTCGACGCCCAGCGAGGCCTCGGTGCTGACCACGCCCGCACCGACCAGCACGACCAGCGTCCAGCCCCACTGCGGGAGGAGGACCGGCGGGAGGTGCGCGACCTGCAGCGCCAGCGCGGCCAGAGCCACCAGTTCGACGGTGAGGATGACCAGCAGGACCCGGCGGGGCAACGCCCAGAGGGCCCACCTCGGGTTCGGGTTCCGCCTCGGCACCTGCATCCCCCGGCCTTCGACCCTTCCGGCTCAGCTCGACGTCCCCTGCCCCCGCGAGCGATGCTAATGGGCGGGCGGCTCCGCCGAACCGTTTGACGTCGAGGGGTCGTCTGCGGTCGGGAAGCGGTCGAGGAGCGGTCGACGAGCGTGACGAACGCCACTCCCGGCGGGACGGATGGCAGGGCCGGGGTGCATCACCCGGCGGGATGCTGGTGGCCAGGGGCGGGGTCGAACCGCCGACCTACCGCTTTTCAGGCGGTCGCTCGTACCAACTGAGCTACCTGGCCGTACCGGCGCGACCGCCGGACGATGTGGAGCGACCCAGACGGGACTCGAACCCGCGACCTTCGCCGTGACAGGGCGACGCGCTAACCAACTGCGCCACTGGGCCTTGCCGAACCACTTGCGATCCGTACCGTACCCCCAACGGGATTCGAACCCGCGCTGCCGCCTTGAAAGGGCGGAGTCCTAGGCCGCTAGACGATGGGGGCTTGGACGACCCGGGGGCTGTCCTTGCCCTCCAACGGCTGTCCGTTGGGAGCGGAACCATCATATGGCAGGCCGGTACCGGAGCCCAAACCCGGGGGGCCACAACGGTCCCACCGCAGGTCAGACCCGGCGGCCGGGGTGGATCAGCGACGGACCGGTGGCGGCAGGTCCGGGTTGGCCGAGATCAGCCCGAGCATGTCGAGCAACTGGCGCAGGTCGTCGGAGTCGGAGCAGTTGCGGGCGACCACCATCCGGGCCCGGTTCAACTGGTCCTCCGAGACCCGGTAGGCGTCGGCCGCGGTGCGCTGGCTCGGGATCGACCCGGCCACCGACCGGTCGTCCCCGACCTCCCGCGCGCTGCTGATCCCACTGCTCATCGACGCCTCCCCGTGCGGTCGTCACCCGTGCCCGACCGGCCACCGCGCTGCGCGGGGCGCTCGCTCCCGTGGACCACCCCGCCCACCGGAGAGCGACCGGATTTCACCTGTTCGGCGAACCCGGCCTGGCCAGCGCCCCCGCACAGCCACCCCCGTGGCCGTGACCGAGACGTTACCTACCCGTTCCCGCGCACGCACCCCTCTTCCCGGGTGAGACGGGCCGGGGATGATCACAGAACGCGCACGGACGATCACCCAGAGCCTCGCCTCGGCGGGCCGGGGGGAGTAACCTGCGGCGTCCCCGGTCCGCCTCCGACAGGAGCGCCAGCCATGCCCGTCCAGACGTCCTTCCGCAGCACCTTCACCGTCGCCGGCATGGACTGCCCGCACTGCGTCAGGTCGGTCACCGAGGGCATCGGGGGCATCTCCGGGGTCTGCGCCGTGCACGCCTGCCTGGACTCCGGCGCCGTCACGGTGCTGGCCGACCGCGAACTGGCCCGCGCCGAGATCGCCGCCGCGATCGACGAGGCCGGGTACGAGCTCGTCAGCTGAGCGGGGCGGCCCCGGCCGGTCCGCGCGGACTCCGCAGCGGCCGGTCGTAGGCTCCGCCCATGGCTGCCTCCCGCGAGCGACCCACCCCCCGGCACCGGTCGGCGCCCGCGCCGCGGTCGGCGCCGGAGGTCACCCAGGAGGACCCCGAGCTGGACTCCTACCTGGCCGCGCTCGCCGCGCCGGACGAGGGCATCGAGTCCACCGGGCGGTTCGGCAACGCCCAGGTCTTCCAGCTGCGGCTACCGGCGCTGCGCATCGAACAGCTGCGCCGGCTGGCCGCCGAGCGGAACGTCTCGCCCGGTGCGCTGGCGGTGGACTGGGTCATCGACCGGCTGGACCGGGAGGACACCCCCACCGGGCCGCTGGCCGTGGTCGCCGAGGCGGAACGGCGCCGGTTCGGTCCGCTGCGCAAGCTGGGGCGCCGGTCCGACTGAGCGGCGCCCGGCCGGTCAGCGGCGCGGGTCGGGCAGGGCCGCGGCCGGGAAGGGCCCGGGCACCGGCCGCCCGCCGGCCCCGGACATCGGGCCCAGCGGCTTCGGTCGCCGGGCTTCGCGCACCCGGCCGAGCCGTCCGCGTCGTCGTCGAAGCCCGGCTCCCGGGTCAGCCGCCGGTGGTGGTCGCCGCGGGCCGCGAACCGGCCAGGCACGGACTGCCGGAGAGCAGGCCCGGGTCCACCGCCTCGGCGAGCGCCCGGTAGCCCGCCGCGGACAGGTGCAGCCCGTCGCCGGAGTCGAACGCCGGGGCCAGCCGGTCGGGCTGCTGGGGGTCGCGCACCGCGGCGGCGAAGTCGAACACCCCGTCCGCCACGGTCGGGCCGTACGCCCGTACCCAGGCGTTGACGGCGCTGCGCGCGGCCACCGCTCCCCCGGTGCCGTGCGCCCCGGCCGCCGACGGGGTGATCGTGGTGAGGAAGACCCGGACGCCGGCCGCCCGGGCCCGGGCCAGGTAGCGCTGCAGGCCCTCGACGATCTCGGTCGCGGTGCGCCCGACCGCGATGTCGTTGGTGCCGATCTGCAGCACCACGTCGGTGGCACCGGCGGCAGCGCCGACATCGCGGTCGAAGCGGGTCAGCGGTGAGTCGCCGCCGTCGACCGGGTCGTCGCCGAGCAACCGGTTGCCGCCGATGCCGGCGTTGAGCACCACCATCGTGGCCTCCGGGGCGGCCGCCGGGTCGGTGAGGCGGCGGGCCAGCGCGTCGGTCCACCGCTCGGCGACGCCCACCCCGTTGCCCGCCCCTCCGGTGATCGAGTCGCCCACCGCGACCAGGCCGTTCACCGGGCGGGCCGCCAGCACGTCGAGGCCGGTGAGCACCGCTCCGGACGAGAGGGTCGTCGGGAAGTCCGCGCCCCCGGTCAGGGTGGCGTCGCCCGGCCCGGACAGGTAGGAGGTCTGCAGCGCGACGGCGTGCCGGGTCAGGGTGTCGGGGAGTTCGGTGAGGTACAGGCTGACCGCGACCGGGCCGTTCGGCTCCGCGGCGAACGGCAGCGGGTCGCTGGTGATCTCGGCGCCGGCCGCGATCAGCACCCGCGGCCCGCCATCGAAGGTCACCGGCGCGGCGCTGCCGGGCACCGGTTCGGCCCCCGCACCGGCGTGCGCGACCGACACCGCGCCGACCTCCAGCGGGGAGCGGCCGTAGGCGTTGGAGAGCCGCACCCGCACCTGCCCGCCGGCCAGCTGCGGCCGGATGATCATCCGTAGGGTGGCGCCGACCAGCCCGCCCTCGGTCGGGGCGGCCTGCGGGGCGGCCTGCCAGCCGGTCACCCAGGCCGGGGCGCAGGGGTCGACCGCCCGGTTCGCCGCGGCCGCGGCGATCGGACCGGCCCCGAACGACCCGGACACGGCCAGTCCGAGCCCGGTCGCACAGCACACGACCACGGCCACGGTGAGCCGGAAGCGGTCCAGCGCCGCGCGCCACGGCGCGGGCCGTCCCCGACGACTGCGTCCCATCCGCTCCGCACCCCCAGGCCACCGCCACACCGGCAGATCCCCGTGCCGGCACTGCGCCCGGTCGGAGCAGCACAGGCCGTACCCACAACTAGTAGTCCTATCATCGCAATCTGTTACACCACCTGGCGTATCGGGAGGATGACCCGCCGGCACATCCAGCCCAACGGGCCGTCCGCCTGTCGGGTACGCGGACTTCTGCGGGTCCGGCCGGCCGCCGGGCAGCGCGGCGCGGACGCCGCCGCGGCGGTCGCGGGGCCACTAGGGTCGGGGCGACCACCGGCCCGCGAGGACCGGCCCGACCCGGCGAGGAGGCCAGGCGTGGGTGCCTACCAGGACGTCTTCGACGCCAGCACCGACGATCCGGAGGGCTTCTGGCTCGCCGCGGCGGCGGCCCTGGACTGGGACGCCGCCCCGACGAAGGCGCTGGACGCGTCCCGACCGCCGTTCTACCGCTGGTTCCCCGACGGACGGCTCAACGTCTGCCACAACGCCCTGGACCGGCACGTCGACGCCGGGCGCGGCGACCAGCCGGCGCTCGTCCACGACTCCCCGGTGACCGGCACGCAGCGCACCTACACCTACGGGCAGCTGCGCGACCAGGTGGCGCGCTTCGCGGGGGTGCTCCGGGGACTGGGCGTCGGCCCCGGTGACCGCGTGGTGATCTACATGCCGATGGTGCCCGAGGCCGCGGTGGCCATGCTGGCCTGCGCCCGGATCGGTGCGGTGCACTCGGTCGTGTTCGGCGGCTTCGCGGCCAAGGAGCTGGCCGTGCGCATCGACGACGCCACCCCGGTGGTCGTGGTCTCGGCGTCCTGCGGCATCGAGGGCAAGCGGATCATCGAGTACAAGCCGCTGCTGGACACCGCGATCGAGCTGGCCGCGCACAAGCCGGCGAAGCGGGTGATCCTGGCCCGTCCGCAGGCACGGGCCGAGATGGGCCCGGACGACGTCGACTGGGCCGGGGCGATGGCCGCGGCCGAGCCGGCCGACTGCGTGCCGATGGCCGCGACCGACCCGCTCTACATCCTCTACACCTCCGGGACCACCGGGAAGCCCAAGGGCGTCGTGCGCGACGGGGGTGGCTACGCGGTCGCGCTGGCCTGGTCGATGCCGAACGTCTACGACGTCGGGCCCGGGGAGACGATCTTCACTGCGTCCGACGTCGGGTGGGTCGTCGGGCACTCCTACATCGTCTACGCACCGCTGCTGGCCGGTGCGACGACCGTGCTCTACGAGGGCAAGCCGGTGGGCACGCCGGACGCCGGGCAGTTCTGGCGGGTGGCCGCCGAGCACGGGGTGAAGAGCCTGTTCACCGCGCCGACCGCGTTCCGGGCGATCAAGAAGGAGGACCCGGACGGGACGCTGATCGCCGAGCACGACCTCTCCGGGCTGCGCTACCTGTTCCTGGCCGGCGAGCGGCTGGACCCGGAGACCTACCACTGGGCGGCACAGCAGCTGGGCATCCCGGTGATCGACCACTGGTGGCAGACCGAGACCGGCTGGCCGATCGTGGCCAACCCGGCCGGCATCGAGCTGCTGCCGGTCAAGCCCGGGTCGCCGACCCGGCCGCTGCCCGGCTGGGACGTCCGGGTGCTGGACGGTTCGGGCACCCCGGTCGAACCGGGCACCGACGGCGCGATCGTGGTGAAGCTGCCGATGCCGCCGGGGGCGCTGCCGACCCTGTGGAACGACGACGAGCGGTTCGTCCGGTCGTACATGTCGACCTTCGAGGGCTTCTACCTGACCGGGGACGGCGGCCGGATCGACGCCGACGGCTACGTGTTCGTGATGGGCCGCACCGACGACGTGATCAACGTGGCCGGGCACCGGCTGTCCACCGGGGGCATGGAGGAGGCGCTGGCCGCGCACCCGGCGGTGGCCGAGTGCGCGGTGATCGGGGTGGCCGACCCGATGAAGGGCCAGGTCCCCCGCGGGTTCGTGGTGCTCAAGTCCGGCGTCGAGGTCGACCCGGAGGCGCTGCGGGCCGAGCTGGTGCAGCTGGTGCGCGACCAGGTCGGCGCGGTGGCCAGCCTCAAGGACGTCGCCGTCGTGCCGGCGCTGCCCAAGACCCGCTCGGGCAAGATCCTGCGCAAGACGATGCGCGGGATCGCCGACGGGGCCGACGAGCCGGTGCCCTCGACCATCGACGACGCCGGCGTGCTGGACGCCCTGCGACCGGTGCTGCGCCGCACCACCTGAGCCGGGGCGCCCGGCGCGACACGCGCCACCGCACGGCCGAACGGGTTAACTTGTCCGTCGGGACCGGCGCGCTGCTAACGCTGCCCGGAGCCGGTGAGATAGCCCGGCAGGCGGCCCCCCACCGCCGCTGTCCGGCTCGCTCCCCCGCTCCCCGGGGCCGCCCCGCCGAAGGACCCGCTCCCATGCGCGCTGCCCACCCCGTCCACACCCACCTCAACCGGCGGCTGGCCGCCGTGCTCGGCGCCGTGCTCAGCGCCGCGGTGGCCGCCGCCATGCTGGTCACCGCGACCGTGCACGGCCCGGCCGCCGACCCGGCGGCCGCGGTCACCATCCCGGCCGGTGCCGACCCCGAGGCCCCGGCCGGCGGACCCCGCTGACCCCTCGCCCCCCGGTTCGGGCGCTGATCGCCCGCTGACCGGTCGCCCCCGGACTGCCGAACGCGTCGGCGTGCGGGCCCGTCCCGGGGCCCGGGTGTCAGCCCGGGGCGGGCGGGTGCACCATGGGGGGATGAAGGTCGTGGTCGACTTCGATCTGTGTGAGTCCAACGCCGTCTGCATGGGCATCGCCCCCGAGGTGTTCGAGGTGCGCGACGACGACTACCTCTACATCCTCGACGAGAACCCGCCGGAGTCGATGCGGCCCAGGCTCGAGGAGGCCGTCGCGGGCTGCCCGCGCGCGGCCATCCGCCTCGAGGGCTGACGCCGCCGCCCCACCCTGCCCCAGCACCCGGGTCAGGAAAGCCGCGTTCCGGCCCGCTGCGGGCAGCACGTGGCTTCCCCGACCCCGGGCGGGGCGGCTGGGTGGTTGCCCGGTGGGCGGGCAGGACCGAGGATCGGCCCAGCACCGTCCCGCCGCGAGGAGAACCGATGACCGACGTCTGGAACACCCCGCTCACCCCGCTGGCGTTCCTGGACCGCTCGGCGCAGGTCTTCCCGGACCGGACGGCGATCGTCTACGGCGACCGCCGGTACACCTACGCCGGGTTCGGCGCCGAGGTCACCCGGGTGGCGCACGCCCTGCGCGGGTCGGGCATCGGCCCCGGCGACCGGGTCGCGTACCTGCTGCCCAACATCCCGGAGATGCTGGTCGCGCACTTCGCGGTGCCGCTGGCCGGGGCGGTCCTGGTCGCCGTCAACACCCGGCTGTCCACCGACGAGGTCCGCCACATCCTCGACCACTCCGGGGCCAAGCTGCTGGTGGTCGACGCCGCGCTGCACCCGACGGTGGCCCCGGTGGCCGGCGCGCTGAAGACCGTCGAAGAGATCATCACGGTGATCGACCCGGCGAGCCCGGGGGACGGCACCGGCAGCGGGGTCACCTACGACGACCTGCTCGCCCGCGGCAACGACGAGCCGCTGCGCTGGGCCGTCGACGACGAGACGTCCTGCATCTCGATCAACTACACGTCCGGGACCACCGGCCGGCCCAAGGGCGTCATGTACTCCCACCGCGGCGCGTACCTGAACTCCTTCGGCGAGGTGGTGCACTCCGGGCACACCTTCGACAGCGTCTACCTGTGGACGCTGCCGATGTTCCACTGCAACGGCTGGTGCACGCCGTGGGCGGTGACCGCGATCGGCGGCACCCACGTCTGCCTGCGCGAGGTCCGCGCCGACGTGATCTGGCAGCTGATCCGGGAGCACGGGGTCACCCACCTCAACGGCGCGCCGACGGTCGTGACCACGATCCTGCGGGCGCCCGAGGCGACCCCGCTGGAGAAGCCGATCACCATCACCACCGCGGGCGCACCACCGGCACCGACGACGATCGCGCACGCCGAGCGGACCGGCTTCCGGATCGTGCACGTCTACGGGCTGACCGAGACCTACGGGCCCTACACGGTGAACCAGTACCAGCCGGGTTGGGCGGAGCTGGAGGGCGACGAGCGGGCCGCGCTGCAGGCCCGCCAGGGTGTCGGGATGTTGTGCGCGGACCGGGTGCGGGTGGTCGACGCCGAGCTGAACGACGTGCCCGCCGACGGCACCACCATGGGTGAGGTCGTCATGCGCGGCAACAACGTCATGCTCGGCTACTACGACGACGCCGCGGCCACCGAGAAGGCCTTCAGCGGCGGCTGGTTCCACTCCGGTGACCTGGGGGTGCTGCACCCCGACGGCTACGTCGAACTGCGCGACCGGGCCAAGGACATCGTGGTCTCCGGTGGGGAGAACATCTCCACCATCGAGGTGGAGCAGGCGATCGTGTCGCACCCGGCGGTGCTGGAGGCCGCGGTCGTCGGCGTCCCGGACGAGAAGTGGGGCGAGCGGCCCAAGGCGTTCGTGGTGCTGAGCGAGGGCGGGCGGGCCACGCCGGAGGAACTGATCGAGCACGTCAAGACGAAGATCGCCCGGTACAAGGCACCGGGGGCGGTCGAGGTGGTGGCCGAGCTGCCGAAGACCTCGACCGGGAAGGTGCAGAAGTTCGAGCTGCGCGAGCGGGAGTGGTCCGGACACGCGAGCCGCATCCGGGGGTAGCCCCTACGCGGCGCAGGCCCCGCCGTCGGGCCAGCGCCCCTCGGCTCCGGGTGCCGCGGGCTCGTGCCTCGCCCACCGCCCTCCAGCCCGGTCACACGCCCGTCCAGGGCCCGGCCGGCCGCACTACGGTCGGTCGGTGGACTCCTGGGCCGAGGTCGCCGACCGCGTGTTCGTCCGGCGGCACGCGGGCCTGGACCTCAACGTCACGCTGGTCGTCGGCGAGGGGGCGTGCCTCGTCGTCGACACCCGCTCGGACGAGGCCGAGGGCGCCGAACTGGCCGCCGCGGTGCGGACGGTCACACCGGCC
>DASQMQ010000185.1:0-2903 GCA_035645455.1 Pseudonocardia sp. | reverse complement strand
CGCACCGCCGTGGGGAGCGCCGTTGGTCGGCGTGTACTGGTGCGGCAGCGCACCGGGCGGTCGCGGCGGGTTCGCCGCGGCGGCCGGGCGGGCCTGCCCGGGTGGCTGGTCCCGGGGTGCGGCGCGGTCGGGCTCCGGCGGCCTCGACCGCGGCCACGCGGCGGGCCCCTCCGCGGCGGCGCGCTCCGGCGCCGGCGACTGGGACCGCGGCCAGGCCGTCGCCCCGTCGGTGGTCTCCGGTGCCGCGCCGTCCTCGGGCGTCTCGTCGGACTCGCGGCGACGACGACGGCGACCGGTCGCGGAAGCGTCGCCCCCGCCGTGCTGGGCGAGTAGCTCGGCGACGGTGCGCTGGCGGGGGTGGTCGGTCTCGGAACTCATCGCGTACACCGTGCCCCGTACCAGGTCAAGCATCCAAGCCCGGGCGGCGCGTCCTGCGCCGAGCGGTCGGTCCGGGCCCCGAGGATGGCCGGGCCGCCGCCGGGAGCGGGGTCGAGCCGGTCGGTGCCGGTCCCGTCGGCACGGGGGTGCGGACGGACGGGGTCGAGCACACGAGGGCGCACGCGCCCAGGCTACGGGGTGGTCGTGATGTGCTCGTGACCGAACCCACCACTCAGCGCAGCTCTCCGTCACTCTCCGCTGTTTCCCCTGGTGCGGACCGCGTCCGAACGGACTATCAGCACAGCACCCCGGCCCTGCGCAAGCACCGTCGACTGTGCGTGTCGCGCACGTGCCCACACGGTTGTCCACACCGTGGGGATGGTTGCCGGGAACGGCGGCGGGTTCCCGCCACGCCCGGCACGACCCTCGGCAGGTGACTGTCGCCGGATGGCGGGTGCTACTCCGCGGGCGGCGGGACCGGACGACGGCGCTGCGGGTCGGTGATCCCGTCGGCGCACGCCAGGCCCTCGACGTCCCACCCGGCGCGCGTCGCCCCGGCCCGGTATGCGGCCTCGCAGAAGTCGAGGACCGCGGCCCGCCGATCGGTCGCGGCGCGCGCCCGCTCGTCGGTGTCGACCAGCAGGCGGTGCCCGACCAGGTCGAAGTCGATCGCGAACGTCGGGTCCAGGCCCATCGGGCGGGTCGTGGTGCCGCGCCCGGTGAGGTGCAGCGGCACGTTCCACCAGTGGTTGCGGCGCGGGCTCGCGGCCAGCCGGACCTTGCCGGGGCACCGCCGACCACACCCT
Organism: Pseudonocardia sp.; assembly: GCA_035645455.1. Lineage (GTDB taxonomy): Bacteria > Actinomycetota > Actinomycetes > Mycobacteriales > Pseudonocardiaceae > Pseudonocardia. Next base: position 1,719 of record DASQMQ010000185.1, on the reverse strand, counting down.
ACTTTCCGTCCTCCGCGCTACGGGCGGCTCGTTCCAGGGCGCGGTTGCTCAACACCGGGCAGGACAGCAGCGCGACCAGGACCAGGAACGCACCGCCGGCGAGGTAGGGGGTCCGGACGGTGGTCGCGGCGGCCAGCACCCCACCGAGCCCCGCGCCGACCGGGCCGCCCGCCATCGCCACCACGCGGCTCGCCGACAGCACCCGCCCGAACACGCGCCGGGGCACGATCTGCTGGCGCAGGGTGGCGGTGACGACCTTCTGCGCGGTCATCAGCCCACCGCCGACGGCCATCATCGCCGCGGCCACCAGCACGTTCCCGGCCGAGCCGAGGACCAGGACCGCCACCCCCTCGACGACCTTCGCCCCCAGCAGCACCGAACCGGGCCCCCAGCGCCGGGTGGCCGGGGTGACCAGCAGGCTGCCCGCGATCCCGCCCACGGCCGCCGCGGCCAGCAGCAGCCCGTAGCCGGCCTCGGCGAGTCCGAGTTCCTCGGTGGCCAGCAGGACGAGCATCGCGAACTGGGCCGAGAGCACCACGTTGCCCAGGCCGGCGGTGACGGCCAGGGCCAGCAGCACCCGGCTGCCCCGCATCCACCGGACGCCTTCGGCGATCTCGGCCCACAGCCGGGGGCCGCGGTCGGGGCGCCGCTCGCGCGCGGCGGGCCCGGCCGGGATCGACGCGATCAGCGCGCTGCTGGCGGCGAAGGTGAGGGCGTTGCCCGCGAACGGGAGCACGGTCCACACCCCGAACAGCACCGAGCCGAGCGGCGGCCCCGCGAGGTCCTCGCCGTTCGACTGCGCGACGGCGATCCGGGCGTTGGCGACCGACAGGTGGCGCTGATCGCGCGGCACCAGATCGGGTACCGCTGCCTGGGCGGCGACGTCGAAGAAGACCTGCCCGACGCCCAGCGCGAACGCCACGACCGCCAGCCGGGGGACTGTCGCCTGCCCGGTGAGCACCAGTCCGACCAGGACGACCAGCGCCAGGCACCGCCCGGCGTCGGCCCACACCATCACCCGTCGGCGGTCGAGCCGGTCCACCAGCGCACCCGCGTGCAGCGCGACCAGCGCCCACGGCAGCTCCGCGAAGAGCACGACGAGCCCCAGCTGCACGGGGTCGTCGGTGAGCTGCACGACCAGCAGCGGGAGCGCCGCGGCGTGCATCCCGGTGCCCAGCGCCGCGATCAGCGAGGCGCCGAACAGCGTGTGGAAGCCCCGGCCGAACCGGGGCCGGCCGCTGCTCGCCGCCCGGTCGCTCGGCGGCACGGTCAGGGCAGCCGGTCCGCCGCCACCACCCCGGCGAGGAACTGCCGGGTGCGCTCCTGCACCGGATCGCCGAGGACCTGCGCGGGCGGGCCGGCCTCCAGCACCCGCCCGCCGTCCAGGAAGCAGACGCGGTCGGACACCTGCTTGGCGAAGCCCATCTCGTGCGTGGCCATCAGGATGGTCATCCCGCCCCGGGCCAGCTCGCCGACGATCGCGAGCACCTCGCCGACCAGTTCCGGGTCGAGCGCCGAGGTGATCTCGTCGAGCAGCAGCAGGCGGGGCCGGACGGCGAGCGCGCGGGCGATGGCGACCCGCTGCTGCTGCCCGCCGGAGAGCCGGTCCGGGTAGGCGCCGGCGAAGGTCCCCAGCCCGACGCGACCCAGCAGCTCGTGGGCGCGCTCGTCGGCCTCGCCCGCCGGCAGCCCGTGCACGACCCGCGGCGCGAGGGCGAT
>DASQMQ010000184.1:0-3695 GCA_035645455.1 Pseudonocardia sp. | reverse complement strand
GCGGCCGAACTGCTCGCGGACCTTGGCGTAGGCCAGCGCCATGTCCAGGGTGGCCCGGGCGCCGCCGGCGGCCTCGGCGGCGGCCAGCACCCGCAGCAGCCGGGTGGCCGCGGCGGCGGCCCCGGCCAGCACCTCGCCGGTGCCGTCGGCGCGCACGGTGGCGATGCCCAGCGCCGGGTCCACGCCGTCGACCGGCGCGACGTGCACCGCCTCGCCGCGCAGCACCACGACGTCGGCACCGCTGCGGACGAGGTGCAGCGACGCCCACACCGCTCCGAGCGCCGGTCCGGCCTCGCCCCGCACGCCGGCGTCGGACCGCTCGACGGACGCGGTCAGCGCGACCGAGGCGGTGGTGCTGCCGTCGGCCAGGCCGGGGAGCAGGGCGGCCTGCTGCGCGGCGGTCCCGCACTGCGCGACCAGCGCCGAGGCGAGCACGGTGGGGACCAGCGGCCCGCCGCCCGCCTCGCGACCCAGACCCTCGACGACCACGGCCAGCTCGGGCAGCCCGTACCCGGACCCGCCGTGGTCCTCGGGCAGGTGCAGCCCGGCCCAGCCCAGCCCGGCCAGCTGCTTCCACAGCGGATCGGGGTCCGCACCGGGGGCCGGCGGCGACTCGACGGCCCGCCGGGTCGCCGCCCGCACGCCCTGCTCGACCGCGAACTCCCGCACGACCGCCGTCAGGTCGGTGTGCTCCTCGGTGATCGCCAACCCCATACCGGCACCTCTTCCGCTCCGCGCTCGACCCGCCCCGGAACAGTATCCGCAATCGGGCCGCCGCCGAAGATCAACCTCGGCGGCCCGCGGCGCCGGCCCCGGATCCCGTCGAGAACGACGCCGCGGTCGCGCGGACCGGTCCACAATCATCACGACGACGTCGTTCTCGCCGCCGCCCGGTCCGCGGACGCGCATTGTCGGTGGTTCGAAAGTGCATTCTCGTGCACCGAGCACCGGTCATTCGGCAGGAACGGCCGTCCGGTCGTCGGCGATGGTCGCACGCACCGGTACGGCCTCGTCCCACCGGTCCCCTTCCAGCTCCCAGCGGGTGCGGCGGGTGCGGTTGTGCCGCAGCTCGGCCAGCACTCCGTACAGCACCGCGGCCAGGATGATGAAAGGAACCGCCGCCAGCAGGTACATCGTCGCGTCCATGTCGTCCCTCTTCTCGTCTTTCCGTGCTCCAGATCCCGTGCGTCGAGTATGGCGACTATCACACCGACCGACCAGGTACTTGGGCAGGACTTGAGGAAGGCTTATGACACGTTGCGGGCCGGCCCGGGGTCACCGGATGCGGCGCTCCTCCCCGCGCCACGCCCGGTCGCGCAGGACGAACTTCTGGATCTTCCCGGTGGAGGTCCTGGGCAGTTCGCCGAAGGTCACCGTCCGGGGTGCCTTGAACCGGGCCAGCCTGGCCCGCACGTGCTCGACGATCTCGGCCTCGGTCGCCGAGGCGCCCTCCTGCAGGGTCACGTACGCGGCCGGGACCTCGCCCCAGCGCTCGTCCGGCACGGCGATCACCGCGGCCTCCAGCACCGCCGGATGCTCCATGATCACCTGCTCGACCTCGACCGAGGCGATGTTCTCCCCACCGGAGATGATCACGTCCTTGCTCCGGTCGCGCAGTTCGATGTAGCTGTCGGGGTGCACCACCCCGATGTCGCCGGTGCGGAACCAGCCGTCCGGCGCGGCCTCGGCGGTGGCCTGCGGGTCCTTGAGGTACCCCAGCATGACGTTGTTGCCGCGCAGGGCGATCTGCCCGGTCGTGGTGCCGTCGGCCGGCACGTCGCGGCCGTCGTCGGCGATCACCCGCGCCGTGCAGGCGATCATGTTCCCGACGCCCTGCCGGGCCTTGAGCCGGGCCTGCGCGCCGGCGTCGAGGCCGTCCCACTCCGGGCGCCAGTCGCAGATCATCGCCGGACCGAAGGTCTCGGTCAGCCCGTAGAGATGGGTGACCTGGAAACCCAGCTCGCCCATCCGGCGCAGGATCGCCGGGGACGGCGGCGCACCCCCGGTCGCGATCCGCACCGTGGTCCGCACCGGCGCCGCCTGCGGGGCGTAGGCCAGCATCGACAGCACCGTCGGCGCCCCGTTCAGGTGCGTGACCCCCTCGGACCCGATCAACCGCCACACCTCGGCCGGATCCACCTTCGGCAGGCACACGTGCGTGGCCGCGGCCGCGGTCACCGCCCACGGGAAGCACCAGCCGTTGCAGTGGAACATCGGCAACGTCCACAGGTGCACCGCCGACGGCGACAACCCCGTGTGCCCCACCATCGCCAGCGCCTGCAGGTACGCGCCGCGGTGGTGGTACATCACGCCCTTCGGCCGCCCCGTGGTGCCCGACGTGTAGTTGATCGACAACAGCGACCGCTCGTCGGCCGGGGTGTCGTGCCGCGGGGCCGCACCGGCCAGCAGCTCCTCGTACTGCGCGCCGGCCCGGATCCGCACCGGCGGCACCGCCAGCCGGGCGAACACCGCCTCGACCAGGTCGTCGAACGCCGGGTCGTGCACCAGGACCGAGGCCTCGCAGTGCTCCAGGATGTAGGCGACCTCGCCCGCCGACAGCCGGGTGTTGATCGCGACCAGGGGCGCTCCGGCCCACGGCACCCCGAAGTTCGCCTCCAGCAGCACGTGGGTGTTGGGCGCCAGCACCGCCACCGGACGGCCCTGGGCCAACGGGGCCAGTCCCCCGGCCAGCCGGGTGCACCGGTCGTGCAGCTCCGCGTAGGTCCACCGCTCGGCCCCGTCCACCACCCCGACCCGGTCGCCGTGCGCCGCAGCCGCCCGATCCAGGTACGCCGTGGGCGTCAGCGGCTCGAAGGACAGCCGGTGGAGCAGGTCCGCGGAACCCTCGTCGGTGGCCACTTCCCGATGCTAGGCCGCCGACCGCGGGGCAGCGGGGCGGAGCGGCCGGTGACCCGGCCGGGTGAGCGCCCGGGCGGCCGACACGGAGGGTGAGTTCACCGCGCCGTATCCCGGGTGTGTTCGGGCCGACTCGGTCCGTCGGTACCAACGGGGCATGACCAGCACGCCCACCCCCGGTGGGAGCAGCAGATCCGCGGCCGTCGGCGACCTGTTCGCCGCGCTGGAGGGCCTGATGATCTCCTACCAGGCGCTGCCGGACCCGGAGCGGGAACGGCGCTGGGCCACGGAGGCCGAGCTCATCACCGGCGCCGTCGCCCTGCACCTCAGCACCGCGCGGGCGCAGATCGCCGCCCGGTCCCGGCCGGGACCGGGCGGCGCGGTCCGGCCACCGGAGCTGCCACCGCCCGGCCGCGCGGAGGGCGACCCCGGCGGGGAGCGGCAGCCCGGCTGACCGGCACCCCGTGGGGACCACAGCGAACACCCATCACCCGAACGGCGCAACGCCACCGTCGCAGCTCGGCCAACCCCGAAGGTCACCTGATCAGTGCCTGGTGCGACCGATCCGTCGACATTCCGTGATCCGAGCAGCTCAGTGCGGCGGCAATGGGCCAGACGGACGCTCGACGGCGGTCCTGCTGCCGGCATTCGACCACGCACCGTCTATCCTGCAGGCGGCCCAGCGGGCAGTATGGCCACAGCCGGTGACCGGATTCGGGCGTCGTCGCGGAGGAGGTCGGAGTGAGGGGCAAGCACGCCAGCGGCTCACCCCGCCGCCGGGCGACCGTGCGCGATCACGACCTGGTGGGGACCGCGACCCCGGCCGGCTCGCCCGCCGT
>DASQMQ010000183.1:0-1995 GCA_035645455.1 Pseudonocardia sp. | reverse complement strand
GCGGCCGACCGCCGATCGCGTCGGGGGCGGCGGGTTCACCTCGGGCAGCTTCACCTCCGGCGGGTCGAAGCTGGGCCGCGGCACCGGCGGGATCGCCACCGGCGGCGCCGGCGCGGATCCGCGATCGGAGCCGTGGTCGGGTCGCGCGGTGCGGGTCGTCGGGTCCGCCGGACCGACCGGGAGACCACCGGGCGGGGTCGGCGCGGGCGGGCCCGCGGGCAGCCAGGCGGGCGCGACGACCGGCGGGGCCTCCGCCGCCGGTCTCGGCTCCGGGACCGCGGCTCCGCCGGCCGGGGTGGCCGGACCCGCGTCGTCGGCCCGGCGGTGCCGGGCGTGGCGCCCGGACCCGCCGCGGTCGGCCGCGGCTGCGTCCGCGGTGGCCGGGTCGGGCACCGGCTCGACCGGGGTGGCCGGCGCGAACAGGTCGTCCCGGGCCGGGTCGGCCGGCTGCGGATCATGGGTGCGGTGCGACGGTGGCGAGGACATCGGCTCAGAAGGTGTCGAGCAGTCGCTCGTACCCGCCGAAGACGCCCACCGCGACCGGCACCATGGCCACCACGACGAGGCCCTCCAGCCGGTCGGCGATCTGCCGCGCCCGGGCCCGGACGTGCGGCCGCGGCCGGTAGGCGAGCAGCACCACGGCGATCGCGCCCGCGGCCGCGACCGTCAGCACCCCGGCCCACCACAGGCCGGGGGCGCTCGCGGTCCAGCGCAGCACCAGGCCCAGCCCGATCACGACGGCGGCCGCCACCAGCGCGACCACCTCGACGGTCAACGGGAACGCCCGCAGCCGGATCAGCACCGCGAGCGCGGTCAGGCCGGCCAGGGTGAGCGTCCACCCGGTCCCGGTGGCAGCCAGGACCCAGCCGGCCACCGCGGCGGACGCCGCCGTGGCCAGGCAGGCCAGCGCCAGACCGCGGTGCGCGGCGTCCACCGCGGCCACCGCGGCCACCCGGGTGACCGGTTCGTCCGCGGCCTGCCGGTCGTCCAACCCGGCCAGGCCCGAGGCCATCACGGCCAACCGCGGCAGCAGCCCGAGCACCGCGACCGCGAGGATCGCCAGCAGCGCTGCGGCCTGCTCGACCGCCATCCCCACCGCTCCGAACAGCCACCACGCCCCGAGTTGGGCCAGCAGCGCGCCACCGCCGAACGCACCCGCCCGGAGCTGCCCGGACACCACGCACACCAGCACCACCACGACCGCCACCACCAGCGCCCGGCCCATGTGGTGCAGCGGGACGAGGGGCGTGGTCGACGGAACCGCCACCAGCGCGGGCGGCGCGGCGGCCAGCAGCAGGGCCACTCCGGCGGGCCGGTTCCCGGCCGTCGCCACCGCCACCCCGGCCGCGGCGAGCGCCGCCGCGGCGACCAGCAACGGCAGTGCCCCGGCGACCGGGGCCGCGAGCAGTGCCCCGACCAGCGCGGCGAACGCCACGACCGCCGTCGCCGTCCAGCGCAGGGAGGCGGCGTCCCAGCGGCCGCGCAGCCGGTCCAGGTCGTCGGAGACGTGGTCGGCGACGTCGTGCAGGATCGGCGCGGGCGGGGACTCGATGATCGGGTCCAGCCGCACCAGCGCCCCGTCCGGGACACCGGCGTCGCGCAGGGAGGCGGACAGGTCGAGGGCCATACCGTCGACGGTGGTGAGCTGGTAGCCGCCCGGGGCGGGGCCACCGGCGCCGCCGACCATGGCCACCAGATCGGGCACCAGCAGTCCCACCGGCTCGTCGGACGGCAGCACCAGGTCGGCCCGCCGCCGGCTGCCGCTGAGCGTGAGCCGGGTCAGCCGGGCGGTGCGCGGGGCGCCGGCGGGCGGCAGGGTCGCCGTCATCGCGGCACCGTGACCACCGACTGCTGCTGGCGGGCCTGCTGCTGGGCGAGCAGGTCCTGCACGAACGACCACCCCACGCAGCCGGCCGAGGCGACGGCGGCCAGCACGATGCCGATCCCGAACCGCTTGAGGTTGTCCACGGTGGCGCGCATCCGCCGCTCGCGTCC
>DASQMQ010000182.1:0-7852 GCA_035645455.1 Pseudonocardia sp. | reverse complement strand
GAAGTCGGATTCACCCGAACGACCGTCACCCGGAGTGGCGGGTGCTCGTTGACCGGTGTGTGCCCGCAGCGGCAGATCCTCGCGCAGGTCGACCGGGAGCCCGGAACAGGCCCGGGCGATCGCGTCGTGCCGGTGCGCCTCGGCCAGCACCAGGACGTGCTCGACGGGGGCGCCGGCGAGCAGCGTGCGCACCGCCCGGACCACCATCGGCACGCCGCCGACGGGGGTCAGCGGGTCGACCCGCCCGGAACGACGACGGGCCACGACGACCGCGCGGATGTCCATGCGGTGATCGTGGCCCGTGGCCGGGTGTCTCGCGGTCGTGCTCAGGCGTTGGCGGTGGCCAGCACCTCGTCGAGCAGGACCTCGGCGCGCTCCTCGTCGGTGCCCTCGGCGAGTGCCAGCTCGCTGACCAGGATCTGCCGCGCCTTGGCGAGCATGCGCTTCTCGCCCGCGGAGAGCCCGCGGTCCTTCTCCCTGCGCCACAGGTCGCGGACGACCTCGGCGACCTTGTTGACGTCGCCGGACGCCAACTTCTCCAGGTTCGCCTTGTACCGGCGAGACCAGTTCGTGGGTTCCTCGGTGTGCGGGGCGCGGAGCACCTCGAACACCCTGTCCAGTCCTTCTTGGCCCACCACGTCGCGGACGCCGACGACCTCGGCGTTCTCGGCGGGAACACGCACCGTGAGATCACCCTGCGCGACCTTGAGGACGAGGTACTTGCGCTCCTCGCCCTTGATCGTCCGAGTCTCGATGGCCTCGATGAGAGCGGCACCGTGGTGCGGGTAGACGACGGTCTCTCCGACCTTGAAAACCATGTGTCCTCTGCCCCTTTCGCTGCTCCCAGGTTAACACGGCCATAGCGGCCCCCGCCGCCCGGTGCCACCTGTCGTCGCAGGTCAGGGGGTTGACAACGAGAAAGAAACGTGCCTGCGACGGTCCGTTCCGCGCCGGCGAGCGGGCCCGACTAGGCTCCTGCCTGGTCCGGTCCCGCCGGCACCGCGGGCGGCCCGCCGCACCGCGCGTACCGCGGTGCCCCTGACGCGCCCCATCCAGGAAGGACGCCACGTCGTGAGCCGCATCCCGCGCATTCGCCCGACCGGAGCAGCCGTCGCCGGCGCCATGATCGGGGTGGTCGTGCTCGCCGGGTGCGGCGCCGGCCAGATCGCCCAGACCGCCGAGCAGGTGGCCGCGGTCGGCGGGGTCAGCGGCAACGCCGGCCCGATCGCCGTGCGCGACGCCTCCATCGAGTTCGCCGAGGACGCCGAGGGCGCCGACCTCTACCCGGTCGGCGGCTCGGCGCCGCTGCAGATGAGCATCGCCAACTCCGGCCAGCGGACCGACCGGCTGGTCTCCGCGACCAGCCCGGCCGCGTCGTCGGTGCAGATCAGCGGCAACGCCGAGATCCCGCCCGGCCAGGTCGTCGTGGTCGAGGGGGCTCCGCTGGAGGACGCCGGGCCCGGCCTGGCCCCGACCGGGTCGCGCGCACCGGGCGCGGTCAACCCGGCGCCGACCGCGGGCGCCCAGCCGACCGCCCCGGTGGAGCCGACGGTGGCCCCGACCGGACCGCCCAGCCCGGCGGACGAGGCGCCCCCGGTCACCGGTGACCCCAGGGAGGGCGGCTTCGACCCGGCCGGCCCCGGCCAGGGCACCGACCTGCAGCCGGGCGCGGTGGACCAGGGCATCCAGGTCGTGCTGACCGGGCTGCGCGAGGAGGTCCGGGCCGGGCTGACCTACCCGGTGGTGCTGACCTTCGAGCAGGCCGGGGAGGTCAGCATCGAGGTGCCGGTGGCCAACTCGACCGCGACCCGCGAGGCCGAGCCCGAGGAATGACCCCGCACGACCCCCGCACGACCCGGGCATGACTCCGCGCACCCGAACCGCGCGCGCCGAGTACCGCTGCGCCGAGTGCGGGCACCGCACCGGCCAGTGGGTCGGCCGGTGCCCCTCCTGCCAGGCCTGGGGTTCGCTGGCGGAGGCCGCCCCGGTCGCCCCGACCCCGCGCGGCCGGGTGGCGGCGGGCGCGCCGACCACCCCGGCCCGGCGGATCTCCGACGTCGAGCTGGACTCCGCCCGGGCGCGGCCGACCGGTGTGTCCGAACTGGACCGGGTGCTCGGCGGCGGGCTGGTCCCCGGCGCGGTGGTGCTGCTGGCCGGGGAGCCGGGTGTCGGGAAGTCCACACTGCTGCTCGAGGTGGCCGCGCAGGCCCCCGGGCGGGTGCTGTACGTCACCGGCGAGGAGTCGGCCGGGCAGGTCCGGCTGCGCGCCGAGCGCACCGGCGCGCTGCGCGAGGAGCTGTACATCGCCGCCGAGTCCGACCTCGGGTCGATCGCCGGGCACATCGACGCGCTGCACCCCGACCTGCTGATCGTCGACTCGATCCAGACGATGTCCACGGCGACCGCCGACGGCGCCCCGGGCGGGGTCACCCAGACCCGCGCGGTGACCGTCGCGCTGACCGGGCTGGCCAAGGACCGCGGGCTGCCGGTGGTGCTGGTCGGGCACGTCACCAAGGACGGCGGCATCGCCGGGCCGCGGGTGCTGGAGCACCTGGTGGACGTGGTGCTGGCGTTCGAGGGCGACAAGCACTCCACGCTGCGCATGGTGCGCGGGGTGAAGAACCGGTTCGGCCCGGCCGACGAGGTCGGCTGCTTCGAGCTGCGCGACTCCGGGATCGTCGGGATGCCGGACCCGTCCGGGCTGTTCCTGGACCGGTTCGACGGGCCGCCGGTGCCGGGCACCGCGGTCACCGTCGTCCTCGACGGGCGGCGGCCGCTGCCGGCCGAGCTGCAGGCCCTGGTCACCGGCAAGGACATCCCCAGCCCGCGGCGCGCGGTGAGCGGGCTGGACAGCGCCCGGGTGGCGATGCTGCTCGCGGTGCTGGAGAAGCGGGCCCGGGTGCGGCTGCACGACGCCGAGGTCTACGCGGCCACCGTGGGCGGGATGCGGGTGGCCGAGCCGGCCGCCGACCTGGCCCTGGCGCTGGCCATCACCTCGGCCAAGCGCGACGTGGCGCTGCCCGCGGACGTGGTGGTGATCGGCGAGATCGGGCTGGCCGGCGAGGTGCGCCGGGTGGCCGGGGTGGACCGCAGGCTGGCCGAGGCGGCCCGGCTGGGCTTCACCCACGCCCTGGTCCCGCCCGACAGCGGCACCACCCCGCCCGGCATGAAGATCACCGAGGTGCGCGACATCGGCGCCGTCCTCGACGCCATCCGCTGACCCGGCGGGTGCGGGTGCTGTGGCACGATCTGCTGCCGTGCCGCTGCCCGACCTCGTGCTGGACTGGTACCCGCGCGCCGCCCGCGACCTGCCGTGGCGCCGGCCCGGCACCACGCCGTGGGGCGTGCTGGTCAGCGAGTTCATGCTCCAGCAGACGCCGGTCGCCCGGGTCGAGCCGGTCTGGCTCGCCTGGATGGGGCGCTGGCCGCGGCCCAGCGACCTGGCCGCCGCGCCCCGCGCCGACGTCCTGCGGGCCTGGGGCAAGCTCGGCTACCCGCGGCGCGCCCTGCGCCTGCACGCGGCAGCCGCGGCCATCGCCACCGAGCACGGCGACACGGTGCCCTCCGACGTGGACGCGCTGGAAGCGCTGCCCGGGGTCGGGTCCTACACGGCGCGGGCGGTGGCCGCGTTCGGCTACGGCCGGCGCTGCCCGGTCGTCGACACCAACGTCCGCCGGGTGGTGGCCCGCGCCGTGCACGGGGCGGGCGACGCCGGACCCGCCCGCGTCCGCGCAGACCTGGCCGACGTCGACGCGCTGCTCCCCGCGACCGACGCCGAGGCGGCGACGGTGTCGATCGGACTGATGGAGCTGGGCGCGACCGTCTGCACGGCGCGGGCGCCGCGCTGCGGGATCTGCCCGGTCCGCACCGACTGCGCGTGGGTGGCGGCCGGGCGGCCGGAGTACGCCGGACCGCGCAAGCCCGTGCAGACCTTCGCCGGCACCGACCGCCAGGTCCGCGGCCGGCTGCTGGACGTGCTGCGCGGCGCCGACGAGCCGGTCGAGCGGGCGATGCTGGACGCGGCCTGGGCCGACCCGGCCCAGCGCGACCGCTGCCTGGACTCGCTGCTGGTCGACGGGCTGGCCGAGCAGCTCGACGACGGCCGCTTCGCCCTCCCCGCCTGACACCGGTCCCCGCCACCCGAGTTCAGGAAGGCCACCTTGCTGACCCTCACGTTCAGGAAGGCCACCTTCCTGCCCTGTGCGTTCCGGAAGGTGGCCTTCCTGAACGTCGCGGGCGGGGGGCGTCGGGGCGGGGGACGGGCGTTGGGGCGGGGGCGGGGGCGGGGCGGGGGTGACGGTGGAGCGGGTGCGGTTCCGGGTTGATGCGGCGGCGGTGGAGGCGCTGGGAGAGCTGCGGGGGAGGTTGCGGGACGCCGGGATCGGGGTGCCGGGCGACGAGCCGGGCGTGACGGTGGCCGCTGCGGGTGCGGTGCCGCCGGCGGCGCGCGAGGCGCTGGCGGACGAGCTGCGGGTGCTGGTGCTGCCGTCGATCTGGCTGGCCACCCTGGGCACCGTCGCCGGCCGGCCCGACGAGCTGGTGCTGGCCGCGGTGGTGGACGCCGAACTGCTCGCGGTGCACGCCGCCGTCCACGACGCGCTGGCCGGGCGGGTCAAGCGGCCGGTGGCCGCCTACCTGCCGGGGACCTGGCTGCCGCACTGCGTGCTGGCCACCGAGCGGCCGGCGGACGCGTTCGCCGCGCTGCACCCGGTCACCCCGGTGCGGGCCCGGGTGACCGCCGTGGTGGTCAGCTGACCCGGCCCAGGAACGCGGTGACCGCGGCCCGGTAGCCGACCGGGTCGGCGGCGTGCACCAGGTGCCCCGTCCCCGGCAGCCGGACGTGGGTGGCGTCGGCCAGCCGGTCGGCCACCCGGGCCAGCTGCCCGTCCGGGGCCGCGCTCTGCGCGGCCTCGACCAGCAGCACCGGGCAGCGCACGGCGTCCAGGGTCGCCCAGTGGTCGACCTCGGCCCACTCCGCGGCGATCGTCGTGGTGTGCTCGACCGCGGCGAGCAGGTGGTAGCCGTCGGCCCGCTCGGTGACGCACTCGGTCATGTACTCGCCGAACTCCGCGCGCGGGTGCCCGAACACCTCGCGGACCTGTGCCAGCGACGCGAACGGCTGGGGCAGGGCGGTGAACCAGGCCCGGGCGTCGGCGGCGCTGCGCCCCCGGAAGTCGACGGCCATGTCCTCGACGACCAGCGCGCGCACCAGGTCCGGGCGGCGGGCGGCGAGGACCAGGCCGTGCAGGCCGCCCATCGAGTGCCCGATCACGATCCCCGGGCCGAGCGGGTCGAGGACCTCGGCGGCGTCGGCCGCCATCCGCTCGCTCGTCCACGGCGGCGCAGCGCCGGACCGGCCGTGCCCGCGGGCGTCCGGGGCGATCACCCGGCCGTACCCGGTCAGCCAGCCGGCCGTCGACCACCAGGTGCGGGCCCGGCCCATCAGGCCGTGCAGCAGCAGGACCGGCGGGCCGTCGCCGCCGAACTCGACCACCTCGAGGTCCACGCCGTCGGAGGTCCGCACGGTTCGCCGCACCCGCACTACCCTAGGCGCATGGCCGTGGTGAAGATCAATGCAATCGAGGTGCCCGAGGGCGCCGGCCCGGAGCTGGAGAAGCGGTTCGCCAACCGGCTGCACGCCGTCGACGGCCAGCCCGGCTTCCTGTCCTTCGAGCTGCTGCGCCCGGTCAAGGGCGAGGACCGGTACTTCGTGGTGACGCACTGGGACACCGAGGAGTCGTTCCAGAACTGGCTCACCGGCCCGGCCATGGAGGCGCACGCCGGGGAGCGGGCGCGGCCGGTGGCGTCCGGGTCGTCGCTGCTGGAGTTCGAGGTCGTGCAGCACTCGTCGGCGCAGTCCTGACCGCTCCGGCCCCGGCGGCCGAGCTCGACCGGGCGGCCGCGCTGATCGACGGCGCGGACGCGCTGCTGGTCTGCGCGGGCGCCGGGATGGGCGTCGATTCGGGGCTGCCGGACTTCCGCGGCCCGGAGGGCTTCTGGCGCGCCTACCCGCCGTACCGGGCGCTCGGGCTGCACTTCACCGAGATCGCCGACCCGGTGCACTTCACCACCGACCCCGAGCTGGCCTGGGGCTTCTACGGGCACCGGCTCGGGCTCTACCGGGCGACGGTGCCGCATTCCGGGTTCGGGGTGCTCTCCCGCTGGGCGCGGCGGTTCCCGCTGCGCGTGTTCACCTCCAATGTCGACGGCCAGTTCCAGCGGGCCGGGCTGCCGGCCGTCGCCGAGTGCCACGGTTCGATCCACTTCCTGCAGTGCCTGGTCGACTGCGGGCAGCCCGTCTGGCCCGCCGACGACGTCGACGTGCGCGTGGACCCGGCCACGATGCGGGCCGCGCCGCCGCTGCCCACCTGCCCGACCTGCGGGGCGCTGGCACGGCCGAACATCCTCATGTTCGGCGACGCCGAGTGGGTGCCGGACCGGTCGGCCGAGCAGGCGCGCGAGCACGCCGCGTGGGTGCGCGAGCTGCGCACGCAGGGCGCCCGGTTGGCCGCCGTCGAGATCGGGGCCGGCACCGCGATCCCGACCGTGCGCCGGGAGGCCGAGGTGGCCGCCGCCGCGTCCGGCGCGCTGGTCCGGATCAACCCGCGCGAGCCGGACGTGCGCCACGGCCGCGGCGTCGGGCTGGCCGCCCCGGCCGCGGCCACCCTGCACGCGCTGGACGAGCGGCTCAGCTGAGCAGCACCCGCGGGTCGGGCCAGTGGCAGCGCACCGCGGTGGCCGTCCCGCCGCCGTGGTCGTCGGCCCGGGTCCGGTCGGCTTCGACGGCGCCCGCCCGCCCGTAGAACGCGCGGGCCGCGTGGTTGGCCTCCAGCACCCACAGCCACAACCCGGACGCCGGCCGCTCGGCCACCGTCCACGCCGCCGCGGTGGCCAGCAGCGCCCGGCCCAGGCCGCGGCCCTGCTGGTCGACCCGGACGTGCAGGTTGTCGACGTAGACGCCCCATCCGGGGTCGTCGTCGGCGAACAGGCAGACGAAGCCGACCGGCTCGTCGTCCGCGGTGGCCAGCCAGGCCCGCTGATCCGGGCGGGGCTCGGCGAACCGCTGCTGCCAGGCGGCCGACCGCTCGCCGTGCACGTCACCGTCGAGGTAGGCGTCGCTGAGCATGCCGCGGTAGGTGCGCAGCCAGCTCTCGGCGTGCAGCGCGGCGATCGCGGGGGCATCGGCCGGCCCGGCCGGCCGGATCTCGGGGCTCACCACCCCAGCCTGGCCGACCGGGCCCGGCCGATCAGCCCCGGGGCACCAGGTGGTCGAGCACCCGCCCCCACAGCGGCACGACGACCAGGTGCCCGACGCCCGGGACGACCTCCAGCGCCGCGTCCGGCAGCTGCCGCGCCCACCACTCGCCGTGCGCCGGCCCGACCCCGGCGTCCTGCGCGCCGTAGCCGAGCAGCACCGGCACCCGCACGTCGGCCGGGTCGAATCCCCACGGCCGCAGCATGTAGCCGGCGATGTCGGCGACCACCCCGGTCGCCCCCTGGGCCAGCGCCCGGTCCATCATCGCCGCCAGCCGCGCCCGGACGCCGGCACCGGCCAGCACATCGGCGTCCGCGTCGGTCGCGCCGACCATGCCGAGCCGGCCGGCGTCGTCGAGCCCGGCGAGCATCGGGCCGAGCGCCTGGCCCAGCGCGGCGTGCGCGGCCGGGGCGGGCTGCCCGCGCAGCGCCTCGACGCCGGCCCGGTGCTCGGCGGGCACCCAGGGCACCTCGTCGTCCGGAGCCGGCGTGGCGACGACCGCGACCCGGCCGACCAGTTCGGGGCGCCGGGCGGACGAGCAGGTCGGGAGTCATCGTCGTCGTCATGGGACCACGATCCCCCGCCCTCGGTGACACC
>DASQMQ010000181.1:0-1885 GCA_035645455.1 Pseudonocardia sp. | reverse complement strand
GGCGTCCCGTTCCGCGGGCCCACCGCCGACGGCCACGACGGTCGGCTCACTGTCGATCACCGCTGCCCTCGGCACGGCGCCCCACCGGCCACCCGACAGCGCCGGGTCGCGGCCGGCACCCCCGCTCGCGTCCGGCACAGGTGCCGGATCCGGCGACGGAGAGGGCATCGAGCCGCCGGGCGGTCCGGCGCCTCCGGCCTCCGCCGCCGTCACTGCGACGGACGCGCACCCGGTCGGCTCGTCGGCCAGGGGCGACGCCAGGGACGGGGCCGCCCCCGAGCCGGCCGCCGCCGTCGGGTCCCCACCGCTCGCGGTCGCCGAGCAGGCTCCGGGCCCGTCCGGTCAGCCGCCCGGTCAGCCGCCGGTCGGCCGGCACGCCCTTTCCGAGCCGGCGGCCCGTCACAGGTCCCCGACACCCGACCCGGACCCGGAAGGCCGCACGACGATCACCAGGCCGGTCGCGCGTCCCGCGGCCAGCAGCGGTGCCGGCTCGAAGCCGTCCCGGCCGGCACCGACCGTGCCGGGGAGCGCGCCGCTGGGGCCCGTCCGTCCGGCGCGCCTCACCCGGTCCACCCGCTGGTTCCCGGAGCGCGCCGCGGGCCGCGCCCGCGGGTCCGTCCCCGCACCCGACGAGGACGACGAGGCCATCGAGGCCCGCAACCTCGCCACCGCCCGGCCGGGCCGGGCACCCGCTCCGCCCACCGCACCGCACCGCACCGCAGGAGGACCGCTGTGACCCGCGACGCTCTGGAGGAACTGGTCCGCCGCCACCTCGCCGCCGGGGTGACGATCCTGGTGGTGCTGGCGGCCCCGGCCACCGGCGGCAGCGCCCTGCCCGATCCGGCGGCGGCCGCCGTCCGGCCGGACACCGGCACGTCCCGCGTCGACGACGACCGCGGTGGGAGCGGCGGCGACCGCGCCGGTCCCGACGCCGCCGGCCTCCGGCTGACCGGAGCGGCGGACAGCGCCGCGGTGCGGCACGGCTGGGGCGCACCCGACCTCGTCGAGGAGTTCGACGGGGACTCCGTCGACGACCTGGACGGCTGGGGCGTCTACGACGGACCCGGTCACGCCGGCAACGGCACCCGGTCGCCGTCGGCGGTCTCGCTCGACGACGGCGTCCTCACCATCACCGGTGACGAGGACGGCACCACCGCCGGGATGGCCTGGGACGCCGGCCAGAAGTACGGGCGCTGGGAGGGTCGGGTGCGGGCCCCGGAGGCCGACCCGTCCTACAACGCGCTGCTGCTGCTCTGGCCGGACGCCGAGGACTTCCCGGTCGGCGGCGAGATCGACTTCATGGAGATGCTCGACGCCGACCGGCAGACCACCGACGTCTTCGTCCACTACGGCGAGGACAACTCCCAGGTCCACGGCGACGTCGAGATCGACGGCACGCGGTGGCACAACTGGGCCGTCGAGTGGACGCCGGACGCGATCACCACCTACGTGGACGGCGAGGAGTGGTTCCGCACCACCGAGCCGGAGGTCCTGCCGCCCGGGCCGATGCACCTGAGCATCCAGCTCGACTGGTTCCCGGAGGGCGGGCCGGTCGAGGAGTCGACGATGCACGTGGACTGGGTCGCCCAGTACTCCCTGGACGGGGACAGGAACAGGAACAGGGACAGGGACGGCGACAACGGCCGGGACGACCGCCGCCCCGGCACCAGGGGTGCAGCCGGGGACGGCACGGACGGCGACTCCCGCCACGAGCGCGGTTCCCGCGACGACCACGACTCCAGCGGCCACCACCGGCCCGGGAAACAGGACGACGGCGACCGCGGCGGCCGCCGCGACCACGACGACCACGACAACCACGACAACCACGACAACAGTGCCCGGAAGCCCGGCTCCGGCTCCGGCTCCGGCTCCGGCTCCGGCTCCG
>DASQMQ010000180.1:0-8366 GCA_035645455.1 Pseudonocardia sp. | reverse complement strand
CGGGGACCACCACCGGGACCACCACCGCGACCACCCCGGCGTCGCTCGCCCGGGACGCGATCGCGCTGCGGCCGCTGCCCTCCGACACCGGCTCCCGGGCCCTGGCCGCCGGCCACGGCGCGGCCGGCGAGCCCGTCGTCGTCCGCACCGACCTGCACGGGGTGCCGCTGCGCTGCTGCCTGCGCGACAGCCGGGTCGGCGAGCGGGTCGCCCTGGTCGCGGTGGTGCCGCCCGGGCCACGTGGCGCCTACCGGGAAACCGGACCGGTGTTCGTGCACGCCGACGACTGCGGCGGGCCCGGGCACCGGGCCTACCCCGAGGACTGGCGGCGGCGCACGCAGGTGTTCCGGGCCTACGACGCCGAGGGCCGGATCGTCGGCGGGTCCGTCGTCCCGGCCGGCGACGGCCAGGAGCGGGCCGCGGCCGAGCTGCTGGCCGATCCCGCGGTGGCCTTCCTGCACACCCGCAACGTCGTGCACGGCTGCTACCTGGCGATGATCGAGCGGGCCTAGCCGGTGGCGCTCCCGGCCGGTGGCACGCCGAGCCGGCGGCGCAGCCGGACGGTCAGCTCGTCGGCCCCCGGCGTCACCAGCACGTCGGCCTCCGACGCCATCAGCGGGGCGCCCCGCCCGCGGCCCGCGGGCGCGCCCCGGCCCAGGAACGGGCCGGGCGCGGTGAGCAGGATCTCCACGTCGCGGCCGGTGGCGGACAGCTCCATGCGCAGCGGCGCGTCGTCGTCGGCGGTGTCCCGGTGGTCGACGAAGTTGGCCGCGGCCTCGCCGACGGCCAGCAGCAGCCCGTCGACCTCGGACCGGTCGGCGCCGGCATCGGCCAGGAACCGCTGCACGGCCCGGCGGATCCCGCGCAGCGCGCCGGGCACCCGGGGCACGTCCAGCACCCGGCGCGTCCCGGCCACCGCAGCGACCACCGGAGCCGGTCGCGCGGCGGCCCGGCCGCGGGCCAGCCGGTAGCGGCTGTGCAGCCGCGCCTGCAGGTCGGCGGCGGCGAACGGTTTGGTCAGGTAGTCGTCGGCCCCCGCGGCCAGGCCCTCCAGGGCGGCGTCCTGGCCGGCCCGGGCGGTCAGCAGCACGATCGGCAGGTGCGCGGTGACCGGTTCGGCGCGCAGCCGGCGGACCAGCTCGACGCCGTCCATCACCGGCATCATCACGTCGGCCAGCACCAGGTCGGGCGGGTCCGCGAGGGCCGCGGCGAGCGCCTCGGCGCCGGTGCGCCACCGGCGCACCTGCCACTGCCCGTCGAGGATGCGGGCCAGGTAGCCGGCCATGTCCGGGTTGTCCTCGGCCAGCAGCAGCACCGGGCGCTCGTCGGACCCGGCGGCGGTCGGGGCGGGTGCCGCGGTGTCGCCCACCCAGGTCCGGGCCTCGGCCAGGTACGGCAGCGCGGACGCGGACGGCGCGGCCGGCACCGGCAGCCGCAGCTCGTCCGCCGGCGCGGGCCGGACCGGGTGAGCGGACCGGTAGGGCACCCGGACGGTGAACGCGGCGCCCTCGCCCGGCCGGCTGTCCACCGCGATCGTCGCGCCGTGCGCGGCGAGCAGGTCGCGGACCAGGGCCAGCCCGATGCCGGTGCCCTCGTGGCTGCGCGAGCGCACCCCGCGGACCCGGTAGAAGCGGTCGAACACGTGCGGCAGGTCCGCCGCGGCGATGCCCACCCCGGTGTCGGCCACGACGACCTCGGCGGCGTCGCCGTCGTCGCGCACGGTCACCGAGATCGACCCGACGAAGGTGAACTTCACCGCGTTGGACAGCAGGTTGAGCACCACCTTCTCCCACATCTGCCGGTCCACCGGCACCGGCCGGGGCAGCGCCGGCGCCGAGACCTCCAGCCGCAGCCCGGCCCGCTCGATCGCCGAGCGGAACACGCCGGCCAGCTCGGCGGTGAAGGCGGCCAGGTCGGTCGGCTCGGTGTGCACCTGCGCCCGGTCGGCCTCCACCCGGGAGAAGTCCAGCAGGTTGTCCACCAGCCGCTGCAGCCGCAGGGCGTTGCGGCGGGCCAGCTCCACCCGCTCGCGCTGGCGCGGCCCGAGCGCCTCGGCGGCGTCGTCCTGGGCGTCCTGCAGCGGGCCGAGCAGCAGCGTCAGCGGTGTCCGGAACTCGTGGCTGACGTCGGAGAAGAACTCGGTCTTGGCCCTGTCCAGCGCGGCCAGCGCGGCGACCCGGGCGCGCTCGGCGGCCAGCTCGCCGGCCTGGTCCAGCTCGGTGCCGACGGCCTTGGCCACCAGGGTCAGGAACGAGCGGTAGTCGGCGTCCAGCGGGCGCATCGGGCTGACCGCGGCCACCAGCACCGCCCGGTCGGCGCCCTCGCGCACCGGGATCGGCAGCACCACCGCCCGGTCGGGGGCGTCGTCGGGCGACCCGAACCGGGCGCGCAGCCCGTCCACCAGCCGCTCGCCGGACGCGGCGAGGTCCCAGACGTCGTCGGGGCCGCCCAGCGGCACCGCGGCCGGGGCCCGGGGGTCGTCGTCGGGCAGCCCGGTCAGCGCGGTGCGCCGGGCGACCCCGCCGTCGAGCCGGTAGACCGCGGTGAACGGCATGTCCCGCGGGTCGCCGGCCAGCACACCGGCCGCGGCCGCGCAGACCTCGGCGGCGTCGAGCAGCCCGGCGCAGGCCTCCGGGATGTCGCGCAGCACGCCCAGCCGGCGGGCCCCGACGATCGTGCCGGTCACCTCGTGCAGGACGCACAGCACGCCGCCGACGCCGCCGTCGTGCGGGATCGGGCTGAAGGCCAGCGTGACGTAGCACTCCTCGATGAAGCCGCGCCGGTTGAGCAGCCACAGCCCGTCCTCGGCCAGGCTGGTGCCGCCGGCCACGGCCGCGTCGATGTGCGGGCGCAGCGCCGGCCACACCTCGGGCCAGATCTGCGCGACCGGGGTGCCCAGCGCCCCCGGGTGCTTGTCGGCGAGGATCGGCAGGTAGGCGTCGTTGTAGAAGTTCCGCAGCTCCGGACCCCACAGCACGATCATCGGGAAGGGCGAGCGCAGGCACAGCCCGACCGAGGTGCGCAGCGGCTCGGGCCAGTCCGCGATCGGGCCCAGCGGGGTCGTCGCCCAGTCCCGCCCGGCGACCAGGTCGCCGAGGCTCCCCCAGCCGGCGAACACCTCCGCGCCGGGCCGCGCGCCCCGTCCACCGCTCACTTCGGCTCCTCACTCGCCGGGGCGAGGGCTGGTGACCCGGCCGGGCACCCGCGCCGGACCCAGGACGACTCACAACGACTCAGATCGACTCAGATCGACTCAGGACGACGAGCGGGTCACCACCTCGCTCAGACCGGCGATGGCCAGCGCCCGGAAGATCACACTGTCCTCGGCGACCAGCACCCGCGACACCCGGCGGAGGTGGTCGTAGATCACGTTGATGGCCGCGCTGTCCAGGTAGCGCACCGCGGTCAGGTCGACCTCGACCCGGTCGTGGCGAGCGGTGAGGCCGGCCAGCGCGGCCCGGAACTCCCCGGCGTTGGCCATGTCGATCTCGCCGCCGACGGCCAGCACCGGGGGCCGGGCGTCCTCGCGGACGGCGACGGTGAGCTGTGTGGTCATCCGGTGATCCTCCGGCTCAGGTGAACCGCCGTCCCCGCGGCCGTGCTGTCGATGCTGAACGAGTCGGTCAGCGCCGCCATCACCGGCACCCCGCGGCCGCGGAAGCCGGGGTCCGCGGACGGGGCGCGCCAGGTTCCGCTGTCCCGCACGGTGATGTGGACCCGCTCGCCGTCGGTGGCCGCGGTGACCCGCACGATCCGGTCCGCGGCCAGGTCGTAGCCGTGCTCGATCGCGTTGCTGGCCGCCTCGCAGGTGACCAGCACCAGGTCGTCGGCCGGGTCCGGGGCCACCCCGGCGGCGTCCAGCCAGGCGTGCAGGGACCGGCGCAGCGCGGCCAGCTCGGTGGGCCGGGACGGGACGTCGAGGCGCAGCGGCTCCCGCCGGTAGCGGTGCCGGTAGAGCAGGTAGGCGACGTCGTCGTCGTGGCCGTCGCCGAGCAGCCGCTCGGCCAGCCGGTCGACCTGCTCGGCGGGGTCCCGGTCGCGGCCGCCGGCCACCGCGGCCACCGCCCGCCCGATGCCCTCGTCGACCGACTCGCCGCGGCGCTCGACCAGGCCGTCGGTGTAGAGCAGCAGGGTGGCGCCCTCGGCCAGGTCGACGGTGGCCTGCGGCCGCTCGATCCCCGCCACCACGGCCAGCGGCACCGAACCGGCGTCCTCCAGCAGGCGGTGCTCGCCGGCCGGTCCGACCAGGATCGCCGGCGGGTGCCCGGCGCCGGAGTAGCGCAGGGTCGCCGCGCCGGGCTCGATCACCGCGCAGAACACGGTGCTGCACCGGGCGCCCGGGGTGAGTGCGGCGAAGGTGTCCAGCGCGGTGAGCACCTCGGCCGGGGTGTGGTGCTCCAGCAGCAGGGCCCGGGCCGCGCTGCGCAGCTGGCCCATCACCGCGGCGGCCAGCAGACCGCGGCCGACGACGTCGCCGACCACGATGCCGACGCCGTCGTCGGGCAGGCTGACCACGTCGTACCAGTCACCGCCGACCTCCAGGCTGCCCGCGGCCGGCTCGTAGCGGACGGCGAACCCCGGTGGCAGCCGGGTCGGCCCGAGGATGGACCGCTGCAGGGTCAGCGCGACCTCGGTCTGCCGGTGCAGCAGCTGCCCCTTCTCCACCACCGCCGAGGCCACCCCGGCCAGCTGGGTCAGCACCGCCTTGTCGTCGGCGGTGAACTCGCCCCGGATGCGGTCGGTGAGCTGGACGAACCCCAGGTCGACGCCGTCGGCGGCGGTCAGCGGGGCGCCGAGGACACCGTGGCCGGACGGCTCGCCACCGGGGGCCCGCCCGGGCGACAGCGACTCGGCACGGACCGGCACCGACCGGTCGTCGGACGTGGTCAGCCCCGCGACCGCCCGGTGGGCCCCGATCAGCTGGCGGGCCGAGCGGGCCAGCACGTCCAGGGCCTGCGCGGTGGTGCGGGCCCCGTTGATGTCGACCGTGGCCCGGGCCAGGTCCTGCAGCCGCCGCGAGTCCTCGGCCCGGGCCCGGGCGAGCTCCAGGTGCGCGCGCACCCGGGCCAGCAGCTCGGCCGAGGCGAACGGCTTGACCAGGTAGTCGTCCGCGCCGGCGGCCAGGCCCTCGATGGCGGCCTCCTCACCGGCCCGCGCGGACAGCAGGATCACCGGCACCGCGGCCGTGCCCTGGTCCCCGCGCAGCGCCCTGAGCAGCTCGAACCCGTCGCGGCGCGGCATCATCACGTCGGCCAGCACCAGGTCCGGCGACCGCCGGCGGGCGGCCAGCAGCGCGGCCTCGCCGTCGGCGACGGCGACCACCCGGTAGTGCGGTTCGAGCAGGGTGCACAGGTAGCCGCGCAGGTCGGGGTTGTCCTCGGCGATCAGCAGGGTGGCGTCGCGCTCGTCACCGTCACCGTCGGCATAGGCGTCGGCGTCGGCCGGGTCCGGGGCCGGCGTCGTCCACTGCAGCGCCTCGTCCCGGTAGCGGTCGACCCCCCGCAGGGCGGTGGGACCCGCCGGGCCCCCGGCGTCGCGGGCCGGGATCGTCACGGTGAACGTGCTGCCCTCCCCGGGCGTGCTCTGCACGTCGACCGTGCCGCCGTGCAGCCGGACCAGCTCGGCGACCAGGGCCAGCCCGATGCCGCTGCCCTCGTTGGACCGGCCCCCGGCGTCGCGGACCCGGTGGAACCGGCGGAACAGCAGCGGTTGCTCGACGGCCGGGATCCCGATCCCGGTGTCGGACACCGCGGCGGTGAGCACGTCGTCGCGGCGGTGCACGGCGACGTGCACGGTGCCCGCGCGGGTGTACTTGACCGCGTTGGACAGCAGGTTCAGCAGGATCTTCTCCCACATGTCCGGGTCGAGCAGCAGCGCCGGACCGCCGGCCGGGCAGTCCACGGTCAGCTCCAGCCCGGCCCGGGTGGCGGCCGGCGCGAACGACTCGGCGATGCCCCGGCTCAGCTCCCCGACGTCCACCGCGACCGGCTCCGGGTCGAGCTGGGCGTCCTCGATCCGGGCGAAGTCGAGCAGGGTGTCCACCAGCCGGCGCAGCCGCCCGGTGTTGCGGTGCACCAGCTCCAGCCGCCTGCGGTGCACCGGCGGCAGCGGCTCGACGCCGTCGTTGAGGCTGTCCTCGGTCGGCCCGGCGATCAGCGCCAGCGGGGTGCGCAGCTCGTGGCTGACCCCGGTGAAGAACTCGGTCTTGACCCGGTCCAGCTCGGCCAGCTCCTCGGCCCGGCGGCGCTGCGCCTGGGCCACCTCGGCGTCGGTCAGCGCCGACACCACGTGCCCGGCGACCAGGTCCAGGAACCTGCGGTAGCCCTCGTCCACCGGCAGGAACGGGCTCAGGCCGACGACCAGTACCCCGACCGGGCGGTCCGCACCGGCCGCCACCAGCGGCAGGGCCACCGCGCGGTTCACGTCGGCGTCGCCGACCCGGCTGCTGCCGGCGTGGGTGAGCCCGGGCAGCCGCCCGGCCAGCCCCGTCACCATCCCGGACCGCCCGGTGACCAGCACCTGCCGGACGGCGGCGGCCAGGCCGTCGGCCGGGGGCTCGGGCAGCACCGGGGCCGGCGCGTCGCCCGGCACGGCGGCCGGCAGCCGGGCGGCGTCCAGGCCGAAGTCGGCCGCCAGCCGGGCGTCGTCGGAGTCGCCGTCGCGCAGGTAGACCAGGCCGAACGGCAGGTCGGCGCGGTGCCCGGCGAGCGTCCCGGCGACCACCTCGCAGACCCCGGCGACGTCGGCGATCCGCGCGGCGGGGACGTCGCCGAGCCGCTGCAGGGCGGCCAGCCGGCGGGCGCCGAGCACCCGCTCGGTGGTCTCGGTGACCGCGGTGAACACCCCGCCGACGGCCCCGTCGGGCTGCACGATCGGGCTGTAGGAGAAGGTGAAGTACGCCTCCTCGGCGAAGCCGTGCCGGCGCGTCACCAGCAGCAGGTCCTCGTCGTAGGTGGACTCGCCGCGGCGCAGGACGCCGTCGAGCATGTCGCCGACCACCGGCCAGACGTCCGACCACACCCGGGCCCCCGGGCTGCCCAGCGACGCCGGGTGCTTGGTGCCCAGGATGGGCGCGTAGGCGTCGTTGTAGAGCATGGCCAGCTCCGGTCCCCACCAGACGATCATCGGGAACCGCGAGTTCAGGCACAGGCTGACCGCGGTGCGCAGGGTGGGCGACCACTCCTGGGGCGGGCCCAGCGGGCTGGCCGACCAGTCGTGGCCGACGAGCAGCCGGTTGAGCGCGCTGTCCGGGTCGGCGGCGAGCAGCTCGGCCGGGAACTGGCCGGGTCCCGTCACCGCTCCACCCTCCTCGACTTCGCGCCGTCCGGGCCGCGGCGCCGCTGGCCCGGAGGGAGCGACGATCATGGCCCTGGTCCGCCACAGGGTAAGGGCGCTGGTGCGCGGCCGCACCCAGACGCCGGCCGGCTACCGGGACAGCCGGGGCCGGAAGCGGCCGGTCGCGGCCCGGTAGCGGACCCAGGCCGCGCCGTGCCCGCGCTCCAGGTACGGCTCCTCGGCCTGGCGGACCTGCAGCTGCACCGCGACGACCGGAGCGAGCGGGGCTTTCGCCCGGCCCCGTTGGTCGAACGGCGCTCTCGCCCAGCCGGTTCGGGGCGGGCTCGGGGAGGCCGGGGGGCGGTCGGGTGCCGTGGGCGACGGCCCGGGGCGGGTTAGCCTGGTCGGACGGGTACCGGGGAGGGCGCATGACCACCAGCGAGATCGACGAGGACGCCCGCGCGGCGAACCTGGTCGCCGCCGAGGAGCAGGCCGTCGCGCTGTTCGACGAGGTCGCCCGGCGCGGGCTGATCGCCCCCGGGGAGGCCGAGTCGGCGGTCAGCCGGCGGGTGCGCGACCTGGGTGCCGAGCTGTTCGGCACCGACCGGCACTGGCACAAGCGGATCGTCCGGTCCGGCCCGAACACCCTGCAGCCCTACCGGGAGAACCCGCCGGACCGGGTGATCGGCGCCGACGACATCGTGTTCGTCGACCTCGGCCCGATCTTCAGCGAGTGGGAGGCCGACTTCGGGCGCACCTTCGTGCTCGGCGACGACCCGGTCAAGCACCGGCTGCGCGACGACCTGGAGCCGATCTGGACGGCCGGGCGGGCGTACTTCGAGGCGCACCCGGAGGTCAGCGGCGCGCAGCTGTACGAGCACGTGGTCGGGCTGGCCGAGCGGGCGGGCTGGGAGTTCGGCGGCGCGCACAGCGGGCACCTGGTCGGCGAGTTCCCGCACGAGTCGATCGACGGCGAGCGCATCGAGAGCTACCTCGCCCCGGGCAGCGACCACCCGATGCGCCGCACCGACGCCGCCGGCCGGCGGGCGCACTGGATCCTGGAGATCCACCTGGTCGACCGCGCGCGGGGC
>DASQMQ010000179.1:0-6023 GCA_035645455.1 Pseudonocardia sp. | reverse complement strand
TGGCCGGCGCGCCGGACAACCGGGCCTTGCTCGACCAAGTCGCCGCCCTGGTGTGGGTGCAGGACAACATCGCCGCCTTCGGCGGCGACCCGGGCAATGTCACCGCCTTCGGTCAGTCCGCCGGCGCTGGCTCGATCGCTGCGCTGCTGACCATGCCGGCCGCTGCCGGTGCGTTCCACCGCGCGATCCTGCAGAGCATCCCGGAGACCTACTTCACCCCCGGCCTGGCCGCCGATATCGCCGTCGAGATCTGCAGCGAGCTCGGACGTGCGCCCACCGTCAGCGACGTGGCCGGCGTGGCGCCGGACGATCTCACGGCGGCGGCCGCAACGGTGACCCACCGGCTGCCGCAGCGGGTGGATCGCTG
Organism: Pseudonocardia sp.; assembly: GCA_035645455.1. GTDB lineage: Bacteria > Actinomycetota > Actinomycetes > Mycobacteriales > Pseudonocardiaceae > Pseudonocardia. The sequence goes on along the minus strand of DASQMQ010000179.1, from coordinate 5,656 downwards.
GGGTGCAGTGGCCTACACGCCTACCCCGTTCTCCCCGGTGGTCGACGGTGACGTTCTTCCCGTGGCGCCGTGGTCCGCGCTTGCCGCCGGCGCCGCCCGCGGTGTCGAGCTGCTGATCGGGCACGGCCGCGACGAGTACAGCCTGCTGGCGGCCGAGCTCGCCGACATCGACGACGCTGATGTCGACTCCCTCATCGAGCAGCTCAGCCCGACCCCGGGCGCCCGCCGCTACCGGCGAGCGTTCCCGACAGCCGTCGGGAACGAGTTGCGCGAGACCGTCTTGTCGGACTGGCTGTACCGGATGCCGGCTCTGCACCTGGCCGAGGCCGCCGATCGCGGTGGGGCCCGGGTGTGGTTCTACGAGCTGCGATGGGGATTCGGGCCGCAGGGCGCGTCCCACGGCCTCGACACCCTGCTGGTGTTCGGCACCACCGACGCCTACGGCGCGGTCACCGCCGCCGGCCCCGCCGCTGTCGCCGAGGCCCGGCAGTTGTCGGAGGTGATCCGCGCCGACCACCTGGCCTTCGCCGCCACCGGCGACCCCGGGTGGACCCGCTTCCGCCGGCACGTACGTCACACCCGCGTGTACGACCCCGAGCCCGGCATCGTCGCCTACCCCGAGGACCGCTCCCGCACGATCTGGAGGGAGCAGCGATTCGGCGTACTCGACTTGCGGAGCTGACGAGATCAGAAGTAGATCCTGATCGGTGGGATCCCTTGCTGCGCAGCCTGCGTTCGTGTCCGCAGGGGCTGTGCACCCCCACATCGCTGACCTGGGACTTCGTTGTCCGGAAGCGTTGGTCGAGGCCCGCCACCGCGCCCGAGGGGCGAGGCGCAGCGTCGCGAGCGTGCCGAGGTCGAGGCCCGCCGGGCCAGCGCCGGGTCGAGCGGCTGCGCGGCGAGCTCGGTGAGGCCCGCCGGCGCGGCGATGACGGCGCCGGAAGGCCTCGACGTCGAGCGGTTGCTGGAGCGGATCGCGGCGGCCGGGCGTAGTACATGATCAGGGGCCCGTCCGCGCCGGCACGCGTCCCTGCGGAACCGATCGAGGGCTTCCAGGTGCTCACCCGCACGGTGCTGGACGATCCAGCCGTGGCCGCGGCCCCTCAGCCCGCCCGCCAGTCCGCCAGCACCCGGGCCAGCTCGGGCCCGGCGTCCTCCTGCACGAAGTGCCCGGCACCGGCGATGGTGGTGTGCGGCTGGCCCCGGGTGCCCGGCACCCGGGCCAGGAAGCCCTGGTCGGCGCCCGCGGTGATCGGGTCGCGGTCGCTGTAGGCGCACAGGAACGGCAGCTCCAGCTGCTCGAGCACCGACCAGGCCCGGACGTTGTCCTGGGCGCCGGGGGCGTCGGGCGACTGCGGGATCAGCCCGGGCAGGGCGCGCGGCCCGGCCTTGTGCTCGGGGGTGGGGAACGGCGCGTCGTAGGCCGCGACGACCTCCGGCGACACCGGACGCACGCACCCGCTGGCCACCAGCTGACCGATCGGCAGGTCGGGTGTCGCGCGGACGAACGCGTGGAAACCCTGCCACACCTCGCCCATCGGCACACTGCCGTCGGGCAGGCCGGTGTTGGACGCGCACACCGCCGTGAAGCGGTCCGGGTGCTCGGCCACCAGCCGCAGCCCGAACAGTCCGCCCCAGTCCTGGCAGAACAGCGTCACCCCGGTGAGGTCGAGCCCGTCGAACAGCACCGAGCGCAGCCACTCCACGTGCCCGGCGTAGGTGTGCGCGGCCTCGTCGACCGGCTTGTCCGACCGGCCGAAGCCGATCAGGTCCGGCGCGACGACCCGCAGCCCCGCGTCCAGCAGCACCGGTGCCATGGTGCGGTACAGGTAGGACCAGGTGGGCTCACCGTGCAGCAGCACCACCACCGGCGCGTCCCGGGGGCCCTCGTCGAGCACCGCCATCCGCAGGCCGTCCCCGGTGGGCAGCGAGCGGGGCGGGGGCAGCGCCCCCGGCAGGCCCGCGAAGCGCGACTCGTCGGTCTGCAGCACGTCCGGCATCGTCATCCGATACTTCTATCATCTCGGGGGTGATCGCGACAGCTCCCGGCTAGCCTGGGGCGGTGGGAAGCACGGACACCGGCACGGACACCGGCACGGACCGGCAGCTCGACGAGACCGCCCGGCCGGCCCGGCGGCGCGGGGACCGCCGCACCACCCGGCAGCGCCTGCTCACCACCGCCGTGCGGCTGCTGCGCGAGGAGGGCGAAGCCGCGGTCTCCACCACCCGGCTGACCCAGGAGGTGGGGATCGTCCAGTCGGGCTTCTACAGCCACTTCCCGTCGGTCGAGGCCTGCCTGGCCGAGGCCGCGGCGGTCGTGGTGGCGGAGGTCCGCAACCCGGTGCGGCAGTGGATGGACGAGCTGCACCACCAGGAGTCCGACGAGCCCGCGCTCGTCCTGGAGCGCACGGTGGCGCACTTCGTCCAGGTGCTCGGCATCATCGAGCCGCGCCGGGCGTTCCTCGACCTGATGGAGCGGTACCGGCGGGCGCCGGGATCGCTGGGCGAGGCCCTGGCCGCGCTGCACGCGGAGCTGGTGGGCGACGTGCGGGACTACCTGGTGAGGCTGTGGCGCCAGGAGGACCTGCCCACGGCGTCGCCGCAGGCCGAGCGCATCCGGCTGGTCGCCGACCTGATCGTCGCGATGGCGGTCAGCGCGGCGGCCGCGTTGGGCGACGATCGGGGGCTGCGCCGCGAGGACGCCGCCCGCGCGCTCGCCGTCGGGGTCAACGCCGTGGTCGGCGACGCGATGGAGTCCGCCCGGGGGAGCGGCTCGGTCACCGGCCCCGGGTAGCGGTGCGCAGCGCGTCGAGGTCGGCCTTGGCGGTGCGGTCAGCGCTGAGCAGACCCCGCGGTCCGGCCCGTCCCACTCACGCTCGGCCGACTCTCGCCCTGACCAGCTCGAACGCCGCCCGGGTCAGCGGGGAGCGCACCGCCAGCACGGCCCCGAGCAGGCAGACCGCCGCGGCGGCCGGGCCGATCAGGACGGTCAGGCCCAGCTGCGTGCCGGCGTCCTGCGCGCTCTGGCCCGGTACGTACCCGACGAGCGAGGTGACGATCGCGCTGCCGAACACGCCCACCGAGCCCGCGACCTTGGTGGCGAAGCCGAACAGCGCGTAGAGCAGCCCTTCTCGGCGCACGCCGGTGGCGTCCTCGACGAACTCCGACAGGTCGGGCAGCATCGCCAGCGGCAGCACGATGATCGCCGACAGGCCCACCGCCGCGACGACGACCACGAGCGCGAGCGGCCCGAGCGCGTCGGTCGTGGGCCGCAGCGCGGCGAGCAGCAGCACCCCCGCGGTGTAGACCACCGCCCCGGCCGCCAGCGCCCGCGGCTTGCCCAGGCGAGCGGCCACCACCGACCACAGGGGCAGGCTCAGCGCGCTGAGCAGGTAGAACGCCCCGAGCGTGAGCGACTGCTCCGCGGCGCCCATCCCCAGCACGCTCTCCAGGAAGAACGGCAGCGCGGCGTTGCCGAGCATGATCGTGACGTTCAGGACGACGTGCACGGCGAGCAGGGAGCGGAACGGGCGCACCGCCCAGATCCGCCGCAGGACCGCCAGGTCCAGCCGTCGGGCCGGGGTGGTCGGCGCCTGGTGCGGCGGTTCGACGATCGCCACCGCGGCCACGGCGTACCCGCCCAGCGAGATCAGCCCGATGACCGCGCCCATGACCACCCAGCCGACCGCGGAGCTGCTGGCCAGGTCGCTGTCACCGGTGGTGGCGAGCACGAGGGCGGGCGGGCCGCTGACGGCCAGCAGGCTGCAGGCGATGGTGGCCGCCACCCGCCACCCCGTCAGCCGGGTGCGCGCGTCGTAGGTCGTCGCCAGCGTCGGGGTCAGGCTCTGGATCGCCATCGTCGCGGTGGTGTAGAGGACGCTGTGCAGCATCAGCCCGAGCAGTGCCCACAGGAACCGGGGACCGTCCAGCAGCGGCCAGGCCCACATCAGCGCGAAGCTGACGCCGAACGGCACGGCCGAGAGCCGCACCCAGCGCAGCCGCGGTGCCCGGTGCAGGTTGCGGTCGAGCAGGTCGCCGACCACGGGATCGAGGACGGCGTCGAACACCCGGCCGGTCACGAACACCGCTCCGGCGACCACCGGCGGCAGCCCGACGATGTTGATCAGGAAGTAGAGCAGCCAGGTGTTCTGGGCGACGTACGACAGCGCCCCGCCGACCTCCCCCGCGGCGGTGCCCCACCGGTTGCGCAGGAGCAGCTCGGTGCGCGGCCGACGCCCGCGCCGTCCTTCCGCCAGCGCGTCCACGGGCGACTCCTCCTGGTCGAGGGACCGGCGAGCGGTCGGCGGGCCGATGACCCGGGGGACGTCGCGCTGCTGGGACCGGCGGCCGGCCCGCAGCGCGCAGGTCGGCCGGTCCGGCTCCTCCGGGTCGAGTGAGGTGATAGTAATATCACGTGGCGGGCGCGGGGAAGCACGCGATCGACCGTCCGCCGCTCCCGTTGGGGCACCATCGCGATGTAGGGACGGGCCGCGCGGAGCAGCTGCCTCGTCGAGGGGTGCACGGTGTCCCCGCGGAAGTCCGCGGGGGTCCGCCCCCGATCACGACACACCTCGACCGCTCGGTCATCGGTAGCTCTCCTCGTCATCCTCCGGTGGTGGAGGGAGCGGCCGCAGCCGGATCGCGGACCGGAACTCCTGCAGGTCGTCGGCTGCCGCCGGGGCACCGCCGGTGCTGCGCACCGCAGCCCGGAGACCGGCCGTCCCGCTGGCGATCCGCGGATCTGTCGTCACGTGCTCCACCGCCCTGCGGATCTCCGCCGCACCCGGGTTCCTGCCGAGTCGGATCCCCGCGCCGTGCGCGACGATCCGATCGGCGTTCGCGCCCTGCTCGGGCATCTGCGGGTGGAGCACGAGCGGCACCCCGTGGTGCGCCGCTTCCATCACCGAACCCATGCCGGCGTGGGAGACGAAGGCCCGCGCCCGCTCGAGCAGGTGCAGCTGCGGCACCTTCGGGCGGACCACGGCGTTGTCCGGTATCGGACCGAGATCCGCCACGCGGGTCCGATCGCCCACCGCCATCACGACCTGCCAGCGGCTCCCGGCGAAGGCGGCCAGGCACGCGGCGTAGAACTGCGGCCGGTGGTTGAGTCCGGTGCCGAGGCTGACCAGCACCAGGGGACGGCGCGGGTCGAGACCTCCCGGCAGCGGCACGTCGGCGGGACGCGGTGCGAGGCAGGGCCCGACGAATCGGTACTGCGGACCGAAGCTCGCCGCGTGCGGCTGGAACTCGCGCGGGATCGGCACGATGGTGAGTGGTCCACGCGGTGCCAGCGGACGGGCGAGCCGGGTCAGCAGGTCGGTGACCGGCGACGCGGCAATGAGCTGACGCCACCGGCGGGCCCGGGCGTCGCCGCCGGGCTCCCGCCCGGCCAGGCTCTCCGCGATGACGTGACGGTTCAGCAGGGCCGTGGTGGCGAAGGCCACCGACGGCAGACCGAGGCGCCCGCCCCACACCTGCATCGCGTCGTGCACCAGCACAGCGCCGGTGCCGCGCAGGTGCGCGGCGCGGTGGGCGAGCCGCGGGGGTGGCCGGAGCAGCGCCTCCAGGATCGCCGACGGCGTCGGCGGCCGACCCGGCCGAGGTGCGCGGCGGTCGTCGAGCGGGACGAAGCGAGCACCCGTGGCCAGGACGGCCT
>DASQMQ010000178.1:0-5013 GCA_035645455.1 Pseudonocardia sp. | reverse complement strand
GCTCGGTCATGGCGAGCGATGGTAGGCCCCCGCCCGACCCGGCGCAGTCCCCGAACCGGACGGGTGACCCGCTCGGCCCGGACGGGCCACGGTCAGCCCTCGCCTCCGTCACCACCGCCGTCGCCGCCTTCGCCTCCGCCGTCGCCTGCACCGCCATCGCCTCCGTCACCTCCGCCGGCACCGCCCCCGTCGTCGGGCGGGACCTCACCGCCGCCGCCCGGGGCGGGCGGGGGCGCGGGCACCGATCCGCTGCTGACGCTGAGCACGATGGTCTCGCCGGGGAGCGCGGAGCCCCGCGGGCTCTGCCCGACGACGGTGCCGCGGGAGGCCGCGTTGTCGACCGAACGGGTGGTGACGCTCCAGCCGGCGCTCTCCAGGGTGGCGCGGGCGTCGTTCTGGCCGCGGCCCACCACGTCCGGCACCCGGGACTCGGCGCCACCGGACAGGAACCGCTCGTCCGGCGGCGGCAGCGGGGTGACCGGCTTGCCCTCGAGCAGCGGGGTCATGGTGCCGAACCAGGTCTCGGCGGGGGTCTTGCCGCCGAAGATGTTGCCCGACCGGCAGGCGAACGGGGCGCCGGCGCCGTCGCACAGCGGCTTCGGGGCGTTGGAGTTGTCGAACGCGATCACCGCGCCGGACACCTCCGGGACGACGCCCAGGAACGCCGCCGACTTGTGCTGCTGGGTGGTGCCGGTCTTGCCGGCCATCGGCCGGTTCCAGCCCACCTCGCCGGCCGCCCGGGCCGCGGTGCCGCCGGGCAGGTCGTCCTTGGCCATGCCGTTGATCAGGGTGTTGGCCAGGCCGGGCTCGACGGCCTGCTCGCACGGCGCCTCGGTCAGCGCGACCGGCGCACCGGCCTGGTCGACGATGGACTCGATCGGGCTGGGCGGGCACCACACCCCGCCGCTGGCCAGCGTGGCGCCCACGTTCGCCAGTTCCAGCACGCTGGTCGGGCTCACCCCCAGGGTGAACGAGGCCTGCCTCTGGGCCTTGGTGACCTCGGCGATCGACCGGTCGGTCGCCCGCCCGGTGTTCGGGTCGACGAACGGGGTGGTGGCCAGCGACCGCATGCCCAGCCGCACGGCCATGTCGACCACGTCGGGCACGCCGGTGAACTCCATCAGCTTGATGAAGTAGGTGTTGGGCGACTGGGCCAGCGCGTCGGTCAGGGTCAACCGCTCGGCGTAGTTGCCGGAGTTCTGCACCGGCAGCGGGCGCCCGCCGCCGTCGGTGTAGATCGGCGAGGCGTACCCGCTCGGCGGCACCGCGAGCTGGGCGTTCAGCCCGACGCCCTTCTCCAGGGCGGTGGCCGCGGTGAACACCTTGTAGGTCGACCCGGCCCCCAGCGGGACCGGCTCGTAGGGCAGCCCGTAGCTGGTCTCCAGCTTCTCCCCGTCCAGGCCGAAGACCCGGCTGGAGCCCATCGCCAGCACCCGGTGCTTGTCCTGGCCCGGCTCGACCAGGGACATCACGTTGGCCACGTTCGGCTGGTCCGGCGGCACCTCGGCGTCCAGCGCCGCCTTCATCTTCTCCAGGGCGTTGCGGTCCAGCGTGGTGCGCACGGTGTAGCCACCGCGGTTGATCTGCTCGGTGGAGAACCCGGCCTCGCGCAGGTAGGTCTCGACGTAGCGGCAGAAGAACCCGGCGTCCCCGGCGCCGATGCACCCGGCCGGCTGGACGTTCAGCGGGCTGATGATGCCCAGCGGGCTGTCCAGCGCGGCCTGCGCCTGCGTCTCGTCGATCATCTGCTGCTCGCGCATCTGCTGGATCACCAGGTTGCGGCGCTCCACCGCGGCCTGCGGGTTGTTCACCGGGTCGGTCGCGGAGGGGTTGCGCACGTTGCCGGCCAGCAGCGCGGCCTGCGGCACCGTCAGCTGATCGGGGGTGGTGCCGAAGTAGGTGCGCGCGGCGGCGGCGATCCCGGCCGCCCCGTTCCCGAACGAGACGATGTTCAGGTACCGGGTGAGGATCTCCTCCTTGCTCAGCGTCTGCTCCATCTGCAGCGCGATCTGGGCTTCCTTGAGCTTGCGCGCCGGGGTCTGCTCGGTGGCCTTGAGCCGCTCGGTCTCGGTCTCCGCGGCCACGTAGAGCATGTAGTTCTTGACGTACTGCTGGGTGAGCGTGGAGGCGCCCTGCTGGATGTCGCCGGAGACCTGGTTGGTCACCACCGCGCGCAGCGTGCCCTGCCAGTCCACGCCCTGGTGCTGGTAGAAGCGACGGTCCTCGACCGCGACGATGGCCGCCTTCATGGCCGGCGAGATCTGGTCGGGGCGCGTGGCGACCCGGTTCTGGTTGGGCTCGAAGAACCGGGCGATCGGCGCGCCGGCCGCGTCGGTGATCACCGTGGACTGCGGCAGCGGGCCGTCGACCAGGTCGGTGGAGACCGCGTTGACGCTGTCCCCGGCGTCGTTGGACACCAGCCCGATCCCCGCGGCCAGCGGGAACGCCATGCCCGCCACGAGCACACCGGCCAGGACGCAGAGGCCGAGCAGCAGCGCGATCAGCCGAGCGAGGGAACGGGGAGGACTCACGGCTGTCCAGGGTACGCGGGGCCCTGTCGCGCCCTCGTCAGGTCCGGCCCCGGCCTGCGGGTTGAGTATTTTTGCTCGGTACCGGGTGGAACCGGGTCCTCGCAGAATTCGTCTGTGCCGGTCGGACCGACGACCGCAGGCGAACGGAGGCCATCATGGTGGAGCAGTGGAACTGGCGGACGGCGGCGCGGTGCCGGACCACCGACGCGGAGGACCTGTTCGTGGTCGGCGCCCAGCAGCGCGAGGCCAAGCTGTTCTGCCGCACCTGCCCGGTGCGCACCGAGTGCCTGGCGCACGCGCTGGACGAGGGCATCGAGTTCGGGGTGTGGGGCGGGATGACCGAGCGGGAGCGCCGCGCGCTGCTGCGCCGACGCCCGGACGTCGACAACTGGCGCGACCTGCTCACCGACGCCCGCCAGGCGCACCACCGGGCCACCCCGACGACCACCGAGGCGTCGAGCCCCGCGTGACCGGGTCGGGTCAGCGGGCCGAGCGCAGCGGTCGCTCGACGGGCTCGACGTCGGCCGCCGCCATCCGGGCGCCGATCTCGCGCAGCCCGTCGACGTCGGCGATCGCCCCGTTCACCACCGGCACCCTGGTCACCGCGACCTCGCGGTGGGCGCTGGTGAACCGGCCCAGCAGCCGCTCCTCGCGCTCGGCCAGGTCGACCCGGTCGGCGTGCAGCCGCAGCACCGCGGCCGCCAGCGGCGCCCCGCGCAGGTCCTCGGCCACGCCGCGGGCCCGGGTGGCCGACAGCGGCGCCAGCACCGGATGGGTCCGGTTGAGCACCAGCCCGGCCAGCGGCATCTGCTCCGCGGACAACCGCTCGACGAAGTACGCCGCCTCGCGCAGCGCGTCCGGCTCCGGCGCCGCCACCACCACGAACGCCGTCCCCGGCGAGCGCAGCAGCGCGTAGGTGGCCTCGGCCCGCTCCCGGAAGCCGCCGAACATCGTGTCGAAGGCCTGCACGAAAGCCGAGGCGTCGGCCAGCAGCTGCCCGCCCAGGATCGTCGAGACCGCCTTCGCGAACAGCCCGAACCCGGCGCTGACCAACTTGCGCAGCCCCCGCCCGCCGGCCCGGGCCGGCGCCGAGAGCAGCCGGATCATCCGCCCGTCCAGGAAGTTCGACATCCGCTGCGGGGCGTCCAGGAAGTCCAGCGCGGACCGCGACGGCGGGGTGTCCACCACGACCAGGTCCCACTGGCCGGTCGCGGCCAGCTGGCCCAGCTTCTCCATGGCCATGTACTCCTGCGTCCCGGAGAACGACGTGGAGATGGTCTGGTAGAAGGGGTTGGCCAGGATCGCCTCGGCCCGGTCGGGCGTGGAGTGGGTCTGCACCATCTCGTCGAAGGTGCGCCGCATGTCCAGCATCATCGCGTGCAGCTCGCCCGCCCCATCGACACCGTCCGGACCGCCGACGCCGGCCACCCGGCCGGGCTCGTTCTCCAGCGCCGCCAGGCCCAGCGCCTGGGCCAGCCGCTTGGCCGGGTCGATGGTCAGCACCACGGCGCGGCGGCCCCGCTCGGCCGCGCGCACCGCCAGCGCCGCCGAGGTGGTGGTCTTCCCGACCCCGCCGGACCCGCAGCACACGATCACCCGGGTGTCCGGGTCGTCGAGCAGCGCGTCGACGTCCAGGACCGGGGTCACGAGGACACCCCGCTCAGCGTGCGGGCGCCCACGCCCTGCTCCGCCAACGCGGCGGCCAGGTCGTACAGCGAGCCCAGGTGCACGCCGTCGACGAGCTGGGGCAGCTCCAGGCGCGGGCGGTCGGTGCCCTCGGCCAGCCGGTTCAGCGCCGCGCTCTCGGCGTTGACCCGGACCGCGTGGTCCACGGTCTCGGTGACCAGCCCGTCGATGACCTCCGGCGGCAGGTCCAGCCCGGCCGAGGCCAGCCCGTTGCGGATCCGCTCGGCGTCCACCCGGCCGTGCGCGGCCGCGCTGACCGACCGGTCCGGCAGCCACTGCGGGCGCACCCGGTTGACGATCACCGCACCGGGCCGCAGCTCGGCTCCGACCAGCTCGTCGAGGGTCTCCAGGGTCTCGGTGACCGGCAGGTCCTCCAGCAGGGTCACCACGTGCACCGCGGTGAGCGGCGAGTGCAGCAGCGACACGACGCCCTCGGCCTGGGAGTGGATCGGGCCGACCTTCGCCAGCTCGGCCATGGCCTTGGTCACGTCGAGGAAGCTCACCACCCGGCCGGTGGGCGGCGCGTCGAGCACGACCGCGTCGTACACCGGGCTGCCGTCCTTCCCGCGCCGGACGACGCACTCCTTGACCTTGCCGGTGAGCAGCACGTCGCGCAGGCCGGGGGCGAGCGTCGTCGCGAACTCGACGGCCCCCATCCGGCGCAGCGTCCGCCCGGCCATCCCCAGCCGGTAGAACATCTCGAAGTACTCCAGCAGCGCGGCCTCGGCGTCCACCGCGAGGGCCCGCACCTCGCCCCCGCCGGGCGCGACGGCGATCCGCCGCTCCTCGTAGGGCA
>DASQMQ010000177.1:0-12577 GCA_035645455.1 Pseudonocardia sp. | reverse complement strand
CGGAGCCGGCACGGCCGGGGTCTGGGCTGCCGGGGCCTGGGCTGCCGGAGCCGGCACAGCCGGGGTCTGGACGGCCGGGCTCGGCGCGGCCGGGGTCTGGGGTGCCTGCGGGCGCGGCGGGCCGGGGACCGGACCCCCGTTGGCCCCGACGGGACGGGACGGGACGGCGGTCGGCCGCGGAGCGGGACCACCACCGGGCCGCGGACGGCCCCCACCGGGACGGCGGGCGCCACCGGAGTCGCCTCCGCCGGACACCGACTCCCGGAGCTTGCGGGCGACCGGAGCCTCGACCGTCGAGGACGGGGACTTCACGTACTCGCCCAGGTCCTGCAACTTGCTCAGGACCTGCTTGCTGCTGATGCCGAGCTCTTTTGCGAGCTCATGTACACGGGCCTTGCCTGCCACTGCACTCCCTGAATCTCGGAGGCCGGGCGGCGGACCCGCTCGACCTCGAACCTAGAGTCGAAGCACGTTCATGGTGCGATCTTCACGACTGGCTCATGACGGGTCGACCTTGCTTCCTGTTCTGTCGGGCCCGGGTGCTTCCCGGGCCCCGCTCACGATCCGGATGTGGTTCCGCACCGGCGCGGTGTCCAGCGGTCCCGGGACGCGGAGCGCCCGCGGGAACGCCGAGCGCCGCTCGGCACGGTCCAGACACTCCGACACGGGGTGCAGCCAGGCACCCCGTCCGGTTCGCCGCCGACGCGGATCCGGGACGAGTTCCCCGTGCTCCGCGACGACCCGCAACAGACCGTCGGCCTCCACCCGGCTCCGACACCCGACGCACGTCCGAACCGGTCCCGCCGCGGATCGATGATCCCGGACGGGGGCCGGACGAGCAGGTGCCGGACCCGAACTGAGGGCCGGTTGGGAGTGTAGCGCAGCACCGCCCCGCCCTCTCCCCGCGCGGGTCGGTGATGCGTCGGGCGGGCCGTTCAGCCGACCGACTCCGACTCCGGCGCGTCCACCGCGCCGCGCGGGTCGGCGTCGCTGCGGATGTCGATGCGCCAGCCGGTGAGCCGGGCCGCCAATCGGGCGTTCTGCCCCTCCTTGCCGATGGCCAGGGAGAGCTGGAAGTCCGGCACCACCACCCGGGCGGTGCGGGTGCGCTCGTCGAGCACCGTGACCGACACCACCTTCGACGGCGACAGCGCGTTGCCGACGAACGTGGCCGGGTCGTCCGACCAGTCCACGATGTCGATCTTCTCGCCGTTCAGCTCGCTCATCACGCCGCGCACCCGGGCGCCGACCGGGCCGATGCAGGCGCCCTTGGGATTGACCCCGGACACGGTGGACCGGACCGCGATCTTGGACCGGTGCCCGGCCTCGCGGGCCACCGCGACGATCTCCACCGTGCCGTCCACGATCTCCGGCACCTCGAGCGCGAACAGCCTGCGCACGAGGTTCGGGTGCGTGCGGCTCAAGGTGATCTGGGTCCCCCGCATCCCGCGGGTCACCCCGACCACGTAGCAGCGGATCCGCTCACCGTGCTGGTAGTTCTCCCCGGGCACCTGCTCGGCCTGCGGCAGCACGCCCTCGGTCCCGCCGCCCAGCGCGACCACCACCACCCCGCGGGCGTTGGCCCGGGCGTCGCGCTGGATCACCCCGGCGACGATCTCGCCCTCCTTGGCCGCGAACTCGCCGTAGGTGCGCTCGTGCTCGGCGTCGCGCAGCCGCTGCACGATCACCTGACGGGCGGTGGTGGCGGCGATCCGGCCGAAGCCCTCCGGGGTGTCGTCCCACTCGGAGTCGACCGCGCCGTCCGGGGTGAGCTCCTGGGCCAGCACCCGGACCGCCCCGGACTTGCGGTCGATGTCGATGCGCGCGTGCGGCTGGTGGCCGTCGGTGTGCCGGTAGGCGGTGAGCAGGGCCGTCTCGATGGCCTCGAGCACGGTGTCGAACGGGATCTCCTTCTCGCGCTCGATGGTCCGCAGCGCGGCGATGTCGACGTTCATGCCGTCTCCTCCTCGGATCCGTCGGGCGGTGCGGACGACCGGTCGGCCGCCGCCCCGGAGAGTCGCTGGACCTCGGCGTCCGGCGGGGGTCGGAACTCGACCTGGACCCCGGCGTGCGCCACGTCCGCGTAGCGCAGCTCGCGCAGCTCCCCGCGGACGAGCAGGGTGACCGCGTCCTCGCCGGCCGCGCCGACCCGGCCGGTCAGCGTGCTGCCGTCGTGCAGCCGGACGGCGACCTGGCGCAGGTGCGCGCGCCGCCAGTGCCGCGGGCCGGTGAGCGGGCGGTCCACCCCGGGCGAGGTGACCTCCAGGACGTAGGAGCCGCCGAGCAGGTGCTCGTTGCGGTCCAGCTCGTCGGACACGGCGCGGGACAGGCCGGCGATGTCGTCGAGGTCCACCCCCCGGTCGGAGTCCACCACCACGCGCACGGTGTGCCGCCGGCCGGCCGCCTTGACGTCGAGCTGGTCGAGCTCGAACCCGGCCGCGGCCACGAGTGGTTCCAGCACGCCGCGCAGCTGCCCCGGTGGCTGCGCAGCAGCCTGCTCCGGGTGGGGGGAGGGCATCGCGGGAACTCCTGTTCGGTCGGGACCGGTGATCTCGGCGGTGGCGGTTCGCGGTGGCGGTCGCGGTTCGAGGTGGCGGTTCGGGCGCGGTGGCGGTCGCCGTCGGCGCGGCAGGCGCTCCAGCTTATCGCGCACCGGGGCGGGACCCGAGCGGCGCGCACCCGGGGCCGGACGCCGACCGCTGCCGCCTGCCGACGACGAAGGGGGCGGCCCCTGGCACCATGGGACGGCCCCGGTGGACCGACCGGTGGACACCGTGCGGAGCAGGCGCGGAGCGGAACAGGCGAGGAGTAGTCAGTGAGCGCGACCGCCCGGGCCGGAGTCCCCCGCCGTCGGGTGCTGGCCGGAGCGCTGCTCGCGGTGCCGGCGCTGGCCGGGTGCTCGCTGGGCGGGCCGGACCGCCCGGACCCGTTGATCGCCCTGGCCGACGCGGCCCACGCCGACGCCGCGTTGGCCGCCGCGGCGCTCACCGCCGCCCCGGAGCTGGCCGACCGGGTGCGGCCGTTGGTCGACGCCCGGACCGAGCACGCGGCCGCGCTGGAGGCCGAGATCGCCCGGCTCGACCCGGACCGCGCGCCCCCACCGGCCCCGGCGGCGCCCCCGATCCCCGCGGGCGAAGCGCTGACCCGGGTGCGCGAGGCGGTCCAGGCCTCCGGCGCGGCCGCGGCGGCCGCCGCGATCGACCTGCCGGCCGAGCGGGTGGGGCTGGTCGCGTCCGTGGCCGCCTGTTGCGCCACGTACGCGACGGTGCTGGCGTGACCCGCGGACGGGCGCACCGGTGAGCCGGCCCCCTCAGCCGGACCAGGCCAGCACCGACGCCCTGCAGGACGCCCTGGCCGCCGAGCACGCCGCCCTGTGGAGCTACTCGCTGGCGGTGGCGTTCCTCACCGACGGCCAGCGCGACCAGGCCCGCTCGGACGCCGCCGAGCACCTGGAGCTGCGCAGCGCGGTGGAGCGGACGCTGACCCGGTTCGGCGTGCCCGCGGTGTCCGCCGAACCCGCCTACGCGGTCCCGGAGCCGGTCGTCGACGCCGGGTCCGCCGCCCGGCTGGTGGCGGTGGCCGAGAGCGACGCGCTGGCCGCGTGGCGCTCGGTGCTGGAGCGCTGCCCCGACCCGGGGGTGCGCAAGCCGGCGCTGCAGGCGCTGACCGACGGGACGCTGCGCTCCGCCCGGTGGCGGGTCGTGGTCGGCAGCCCGCCGGCCGTCCCGGTCTTCCCCGGCCGGCCCGACCGGACCTGAGCCGCGGGCGGCTCAGGTCAGCGCGCGCAGCACCCGCTCGACGTCGTCGGCGGTGTTGTAGAGCGCGAAGGCCAGCCGGGCGGCCCCGGCCCGGGCGCTGGTCACCAGCCCGGCGTCGGCCAGCCGCCGGACCGCGTCCGGGCGGCGGACCGCCACGATCGCCGACCCGCCCGGCCCCATGCCCAACCCGTCCCGCACCGCGTCGGCCAGGCCGGTGCAGTGCGCGTGCACCGCGGCCCGGTCCAGCCCGGCCAGCCACGGCACCGCCACCGCGGCGCCCACGTGGGCCAGCCACACCGGCGACACGTCCAGCCCGCGGGCATCGTCGGCCAGCCGCAGCGGCAGGCCGTAGACGCTGTCCCAGGGGTCCTCCCCCGCCCACCACCCGGCCGAGTGCGGCACCGGGTCCAGCTCCGGGCCGACCGCCATCCAGGCCGCGCCGCGCGGGCTGAGCAGCCACTTGTAGCCCGCCGCCAGCACGGCGTCGGCCCAGGAGAGGTCGGCGTCGAACCAGCCCAGCGACTGGGTGGCGTCCAGCACCACCCGGCAGCCGGCGTCCCGGGCCGCGCGCAGGGCGGCCAGGTCGACGACCCGGCCGTCGGCGGACTGCACCACGCTCACCGCCACCACGTCGTAGTTCGCGGCGAGTTCCCCCACCCGCTCCAGCGGAGCCTCCTCGACGGTCACCCCGCGCCCGCGCTGGGCGGCGAACGGCCAGCTCACGCTGGTGAACTCGCCCTCGGCGACCAGCACCCGGGTCCGGTCGGGCACGCCCGCCGCGACCAGCCCGACCAGCGACGACGCCGTCGCCCCCTGGGTCACCCGGTCGACCGGGACGCCGACGAGTTCGGCGAAGCCGGCCCTGGCCCGGGCGACCGGGTCGTCGAACTGCGACGGCTGCGCCGACCCGGTGCGCCACGCCGCGACCGCGTCGGCCACCGCGTCGGCGGCGCTCGCCGGGGGGATGCCGATGCTCGCCGAGTTGAGGTAGCCGTCGGGGACGTCGAACCGCTCGCCGTGGATCACGCGCACACCGGGGACACTAGCCGGCGTGGACAGCACAGTGATCGAGATTCGGACCGGGACCGCCGAGACCGTGGTCGACCTGACCGCCGAGATCGACGCCTTCCTGCGGTCGATCCACGCCGGCGACGGCCTGCTGCACCTGTGGGTGCCGCACGCGACGGCCGGCCTGGCCGTGATCGAGACGGGCGCGGGGAGCGACACCGACCTGCTGGTCGCGCTGCGCTCGGTGCTGCCGGCCGACGACCGCTGGACCCACCGGCACGGCAGCCCGGGCCACGGCCGCGACCACGTGCTGCCGGCCTTCCTCGCGCCGTCGATGAGCGTGCCGGTGCTGGACCGCCGGCCCGCGCTGGGGACCTGGCAGTCGGTCTGCCTGGTGGACACCAACGGCGACAACCCGGTGCGGTCGCTGCGGCTGTCGTTCCTGCCGGGGTGAGCCCCCGGCCCCGCCGAACGGCTCCGGGTCAGCGCGGCAGGGCGGCGAGCCGCTCGGCCACCTGCTCGGCGGTGGCCAGCCGGGCGTCGCCGGCGGCCAGGCAGTCCCGGACCAGCGCGCCGTCGCCCTCGGTGAGGGCGGGGTCGACCTGCGCGGGCTTGGCCAGCACCCGGCGGATGGCCAGCAGCGGCTGGGAGTCGGGCAGCTCGCCGTACAGGCCGGTCCCGACCAGCGCGCGGTGCGCGGTCGCCCCCAGCGACCACACCTCGGTGCGCCGCGACGGCACCGCGCCGGCCAGGATGTCCGGGTCGGTGAACTCGACCGAGCTCGGCCGGCCCATCCCGGTCATCGTGTTGCCCGGGGTGAGGAACCGGGCCAGGCCCAGGTCGGAGAGCTTGCCGCCGACCGTGCCGTCCGGTTCCTCGGACAGCGAGACGTTGGCCGGGGTGATGTCGCCGTGCGCCATGCCCGCCTCGTGCAGGGCGTGCGCGGCCCGGGCGGTGTGCTCCAGCGCGGCCAGCACCTCGGCCCGGGACAGCGGCCGGGCCGGCGCGGCCAACGAGCCGAGCGGGAAGTGCTCCGTGGCGTAGACGAAGGTGTCCTCCAGCACCGCGTCGTACACCCGGACCAGGTGCGCGGAGCGCACCGCGGCGAACGCCCGCAGCTCGCGCACCCCGCGGTCGTAGGCCTGCTCGGCGACCCGGTCGCCGAACACCTTGAGCGTCACGAACTC
The DNA here is from genome assembly GCA_035645455.1 of Pseudonocardia sp. GTDB lineage: Bacteria > Actinomycetota > Actinomycetes > Mycobacteriales > Pseudonocardiaceae > Pseudonocardia. The sequence goes on along the minus strand of DASQMQ010000177.1, from coordinate 6,624 downwards.
CTCGTCCAGCCCCAGCCGCTCGGGCGGGCGGGCCAGGTAGTAGTGCCCGTGGTTGCCCTCGCCCAACGACCGTACGACCTGGTAGTCGGCGATCATCCGGGGCGCGAGCGCGGCGTCCACAGGGGCCTCCGGCAGGTCGGGGACGGGGAGCGTGGTGGTAAACATACGCCCGCCCGACCGGGGGGAGACGGCCCGTGGACCTGCAGCACATCACCGCCTACGTGCTGCTCGACGTGGCGGTCGTGGTAGTCGCCGCACGTCTGGTGGGACGGATGTTCGTGCGCATCGGCCAGCCCGCGGTGATCGGCGAGATCGTGGCCGGCATCGCGCTGGGGCCGACCCTGCTCGGCGCCCTGCCCGGTGACCTGGACGCGCTGCTGTTCCCCGACGACGTGCGCCCCTACCTGGCGGTGATCGCCCAGCTCGGACTGGCGTTGTTCATGTTCATCGTCGGCCTCGAGGTCGACATGTCGCTGATCCGGGGCCGGCAGAAGGCCGCCGGCACGATCGCGGCCGGCTCGCTGGCGCTGCCGCTGCTGCTCGGCGCGGCCGCCGGCCTGGTGCTCTACCCGCTGCACGACCGGGTCGACGGGGAGCCGGTGTCGCAGCTGGCGTTCGTGCTGTTCCTCGGCGTCGCCATGTCGATCACCGCGCTGCCGGTGCTGGCCCGGATCCTCACCGAGCGCGGCATGCACCGCACCCAGACCGGGGTGCTGGCGCTGGCCGCCGCGGTGATCGACGACGTGCTGGGCTGGGCGCTGCTCGCCGTGGTGGTCGCGGTGGCCGCCGGGGGCAGTCCGGGCGGGGTCGGCTGGATCATGGCCATGACCGCGCTGTTCGTGCTGGTGATGTTCCTCGTGGTGCGCCCGCTGCTGGCCCGGATGGTGGCCTGGCACCGCGGCGTCGGCCGGCTCACCCCGGACATGCTCGCGGTGGTGCTGGCCGGGCTGCTGGTGTCGGCCTGGGTCACCGACCAGATCGGCGTGCACGCGATCTTCGGGGCGTTCCTGTTCGGGGCGGTCATGCCGCGCCGCGACGCCGGGCAGCTGACCCGGGAGATCCTGGCCCGGCTGGAGCAGGTGAGCCTGTCGCTGCTGCTGCCGGTGTTCTTCGTGGTGGCCGGCCTGCAGGTGGACGTCGGCGCGATCGGCCTGGACGGGCTGTGGCAGCTCGGGCTGATCCTGCTGGTCGCCATCGGGGGCAAGGTGCTCGGCGCCGCCGGGAGCGCCCGGGTCCAGCGGATGCCCCGGCGCCAGCAGTGGACCCTCGGGCTGCTGATGAACACCCGCGGGCTGACCGAGATCGTCATCCTGCAGGTCGGGGTCCAGCTCGGCGTCCTGGACGCCACCATGTTCACGCTGATGGTGGTGATGGCCCTGGTGACCACCGCGATGACCGGACCGCTGGTCCGCCGCACCTACCCGGATCGGGTGCTGCACCGGGAACTGGCCGCGGCCGAGGCGGCCGAGCAGGCCGCGCTCGGTGAGCCCGACGCGTTCACCGTGCTGGCCACCGTGCCGGAGCAGCCCGACGCCGCGCGGCGGACCGCGGAACTGGCTCGCGAGCTCACCGGGCACGAGCGCCCCGCCCGGGTCGTGCTGTGCCGGCTGCTGCCCGCCCAGGACCAGCTCGACCTGGCCAGCGGGCTGGGCGCCGAGCTGGAGGTGCTGGCGGCGGTCGGCGACGACCTGCGGCGGCTGGCCGGCGAGCTGGCCGCGGCCGGTACCCCGAGCACGGTGGTCGCCCGGTTCTCCGCCGACCCGGCCGCGGACCTGGCCGCGCTCGCCACCCGGCTGGGCGCCGACGTGGTGCTGCTCGCCGAGGAGGCGCCGACCGCGGACGCCGACGCGCCGGCGTCCGATGAGCCGCCGACCGCGGCCGGGCCGGGCACCGGGGAGCACCTGCTGGCCCTGGAGGCGGTGCCGGAGGCGACCGTCGTGATCGCCGGCTCCGACGTGGTGCTGCCCGGAACCCGGGTCGGCGCGGTGGTGGACGGCGGCGCCGGCGGTCGGGCCGCGCTGCGGGTGGCCGCGCAACTGGCCCTGCGCACCGGCGGCGATGTGGCGGTGGCACCGGCCGAGCCCCGCAAGGCCCGCCGGAGCACGGCCGCGGTGACCGCGCTGACCCGGCGGGGGGTGCCGGCCGAGGCGGTCGACCTGGCGACCGCCCACCGCGGCGGTCTGCTGGTGGTCCCGGTCGACCTGCCACCACCCGCCGGCACGGAGCCGGGGGCCGGCGCGGGCACGCCGGGCGTGCTCCGGGTGCGCGCCGCGGCCGCCGACGTCGACGACGACCTCGACCAGGTCCTCGACCGCCTGGTGATCGCCACCGAGCCCTGACCTGCCCCGCTCCCCACCTCGAATGGCGGGCAGCCGCTTCCAGGACGGAATCGGCCCCGAGGTGGCTTTCCGGACGTCGGGCGGGGGGCGTGGAGCGGTGGGTCAGCGGACGCCGGAGGGGGACTCGAAGACGAAGGTGCGCGCGCCCAGCCGGACCCGGGTACCCGGGACCAGCCGCTTGGACTGGTGCGGGGGCAGCGGTGTCCAGCCGGGCTCCCCCGGTCCGGCCAGGTAGGTGCCGTTGCGCGAGCCGGAGTCGACCAGCATCACGTCCCAGCCGTTCACCCGGACCTCGGCGTGCACCCGCGAGACCGACCCGGACCGGTCCTCGATGATGATCGCCCGCAGCACCCCGGACCGGACCCGCTGGTCGGCCTCGGGCATCCGGCCCACCAGGTACTCCGCGTCCACGGTGTAGGTGGAGCCGTCGTCGAACACCAGCAGCCCGAGCGGCGGCCGGGAGCCGATCACCAGCACGCCGGTGCGCTCGTTCATCCGGATGCCGCAGAGCACGCAGAAGTGCGAGCGCGGGTCGTTGAGGTGCCCGCGGGCGCACAGGTGCCCCTGCGCCTGGGGCTGCTCCTGCACCGCGGCCCTGGTCGGCTCGTCCTGCACCACCGACGCCGGTGCCCCGACCGGGGCGCCCAACGCCAGCGGCGGACGGGCCGGCTCGGCCGGCGCCACCCCGAAGATGCGCTCGGCGCGGCGCGGCGCGACCGGGTTGGCCGGGGCGACCGCGCCGGCGACACCGGTGGCGGCTCCCGGCGGAGCCTGCGGGGGAACGGGCTCACGGCCCGGTCCGGAGCCGGGCCCGGACGGCGGCGGACGGGGCGGCGCCTCCGGGACCGCGCCCCGGGCGGCCGGCGACGCGGCGGTGGCGTCCTCGGCGCCCGGCACCCCGCGGTGGGCCCCCGCCGGCGGTCCGACGACCATCGGGGTCCGGCCCCGCGGGGTGACCTCGGTCCGTTCCAGGTCGGAGACCCGCTGGTAGGCCTCCGCTCCGGCACCGGAAGGCGCCGCGACCCGCCGGTCGCCGCCGAAGCCCGGGTCGGGCCGCGACTCCGCGGGCTGCTCGCCGCCGGTCGCCTGCGCACCGGCACCAGCAGCCTCGGGAGCGGCCGGGGCGCTGTGCTCGGCCAGCACCGGACGGTCCTTCTCCGGGGACGGACCGACGGCGTCGAACGGGGCCGGGGAAGGGTCGTCGGCGGCGGGGGCACCGGACCGACCGCCGGGTCCCGCGTCGCGGTACGCATCCGCTCCGTGCTCCCCGGCGCCCTGCTCGTCGCCGCCGTACCCGGAGCCGCCGTACCCGGAGCCGCCGAACCCCGGGCCACCGTGCTCGGCACCGTCGTAGTCGGTACCGCTGTGCTCCGGGCCGCTGTGCTCGGCGCCGCCGTCATCCGAGCTGCCGGATTCCTGGCCGCCGGATTCCCGGCTGCCAGGCTGCGCGCCGCTGTGCTGCGGGCCGCTGTGCTGCGGGCCGGCGCCGAACAGCCCGGCCACCGGGACCCCGGCCGGTCGGTCGGGGGCCTCGTGCGCGCCACCACCCCGGGTCGCGGGCGCCGCGTCGAACGCCGGGACCGCGTCCGGCGGGTGGTCCGCCGGTACGGCCGGCTCGTCCCACGCCGGGACGAGCCCGGGTGCGGCCCCCGGCCGGCCCGCGGAGGTCGCCGGCAGCGCGTCCGCCGGCTCGTCGGTGCCGGCCGCGGGACCGGCGGGCACCAGCACCACCCCGCTGCCCGGCACCACGCCGAGCCGCAGGTCGTGCACGCCGCCCATGTCGGGCGGCACCGCCACGCCGTCCAGTGCGAGCGCCACCGGGCCGTCGGGGGTGGGCAGCAACCGGTCGGTCCAGGCGGCCGACTGGGCGCCGGACAGCGCCAGGTCCTGGTCGGGCACCACCAGCTCGACCGCCCCGGACAGGAAGGTCGCCCACTGCCCGCCGGCCACGGCGAGCGTGCCGAAGCGCAGGTCGTCACCCGGTCCGTCGGAACCGTCACCGGCGCCGAGCCACATGGCCAGCCGGCGGGCCAGCACCCGCCCGGGCGACCCGCTCTGCTCGGCGGCGACCGCGGCGCACAGGTCCAGCAGCCGGGCCAGCGCGTCCGGGTCCGGTCCCTGCGCCACGCACACCAGTCCGGGCCAGCGGCCGACGACGGCGTCGGGCGGCCCCCCGGCGACCACCGCGGCCCGTCCGGCGTCGAAGTCCACTACTGCCCCTCCCCGGTCCGCCGGGGCCGGCGGGCGGTCACTAGACCAGCCTCCCGCCGCGGAACCGCCAGTGGACGAACGGCACCCGCATGGGCCCGTTCACCGTCAGCCACACCACGATCCAGGTGGTCAGGAACAGCAGCAGGAAGGGGCCGAACGGCACCGGGCCGTCGATGCCGGGCACCGCGCCGGCCGACAGCAGCAGCCAGACCAGCGCCCCCTCGTTCAGCACGGTGATCAGACCGAACAGCGTGGGCCAGTCCTTCTCCCAGCGGAACTGCATGAGCAGGTGGTAGAGCAGCTCCCAGCCGACGCCGAGCACGATGGTGGTCAGCAGGATCGTGAAGGTGGTCTGGTAGGCGTCGCCGAGGCTGCCGCCCAGCGGCAGCAGCGGGGTGAGCAGCAGCGTCCACAGCCCGCCGACCACCGCGAGCACGGCGATGCGGGTCTGGATCCGCCCGTTGAGCGTGGGGAGCACGGTCAGATCCTCTTCCCTCGGGCCCACAACCACCACTGGTGGGTGGAGCGCATCGGGCCCAGGCCGGAGCAGAACCCGAGGGGGCGCAGGTCGTCGGCGATCTCCTGGGCGGCGATCTGCAGCCCGAGGAAGGTGTCCACGCCGGGGAAGTAGCCACCGTTGGCGGCGCTGCCCGACAGGTACATCCGGCCCGGCTCGCTGCGCGTGCCGCGCAGCTCGAAGCTGCGCTCGACGTCCATCCGGCCCAGCGGGTTGCGCCCGGCCCCGCCGTGGTCGAGCAGGTCGGCCAGCACCCGGTGCTCGCGCACGTCGGCCTCCAGGCCGGTGCAGTCGACCACCCCGACGACCTGCACCTGGCGCGGGCCCTGCGCGGTCTTCAGATCGACGTCCACCGTGCCGGTCTGCCCGGGGCGCATCGCGGTGACCTCGCCCTGGAACGCGTGGTACCAACCCTGGGACCGGCCGCGGCGCAGCTGGGCCTGCCAGGTGCGCCGACGCGGGGTGTTGGTGCCGGCGAACTGGTCGTAGAGGTTCTTGCGGTCCTGGCCCTCCAGCTTGCGCAGCCGGGCCTTGAGCTGCCCGCCCCACACCGACTTGGGGTAGTTGAAGCCCTGGTAGGCCCAGCCGTCGCCGCCGCGGCGGCGCATGAAGACGCTCGGGCCGTGCGAGCCGGTGACGAAGGTCCGGAACACGTGCAGGATCTGGGTCTGCAGCCCCATCCGGTCGCGGTCGTCGATCAGCCGCTGCAGCACCCGGGAGGCGACGATCCCGCCGCCGCGCACCAGCACCGCGCCCGGAGCGGCCTGCAGCCGCTGGTAGATCTGCTCGTGCGGCTCGTAGGCGTTGACCACGCTGCCGTAGTCGCGGTGCCGCTCGCGGTACTCCTGCAGGTCGGGCAGGAACTTCAGCCCCGGGTAGCCGACCGCGATGTGCACGTAGCGGCTGCGGAAGGCCACCCGTCGGGTCGGGCTGGCGCCCTCCGGCGGGGTGAGGATGGTGAAGTAGCCCCCGCCGATGCGCCGGCGCACCATCCGGACCTGGCCCTTGACCACGGTCCGGGCGTAGCCGATCCGGTCGTGCTCGCGCTCCATGGACTCGAACGCGTGGCCCGCCTTGGGGGTCCAGTAGTCGTCGAAGATCGGCTCGGTGAGCAGCTGGAGCAGCGGCTTGACCGACCTGGTGGCCCACGCCTCGCGGATGCCGTAGCTGGGGAAGCCCCAGATGTTGTCCGGGCACGACGCCGAGTCGCTGCGCAGCCGCTCGCCGCGCGGGATCTGGGAGACCCGGGTCAGGTACTCGTAGCTCTGCCAGGGGTGGTCGAGCTGGGTGAGCACCCGGATCGCCGATGTCGGCACACCGCAGATGCGCAGGTAGTCGACGGTGACGAAGGAACCGATGCCGCCGCCGACACTGACGAACGGGATGTCCACGACCGGGATGCCGGCCCGCACGACCATGTCGTCGGACCACCAGTCGGTGCCGATCAGCTCGGGGGTCAGGTCGCCCGGCTGCACCGCTCCCGGGTCCGGCACCGGCGGCTTCCCCGGCAACCGGGTCGTGTCCTCGCGCATGTCCGGCCCCGTCCCCCTGGCAGTG
>DASQMQ010000176.1:0-6152 GCA_035645455.1 Pseudonocardia sp. | reverse complement strand
GTGACCTCGGATCCCCGAGTCCACCCGGAACACCCGCCACCCACCTCCCCGGGAGCCCCCATGCGCAACAACAAGATCATCCTGACCGGCCTCGGCGTGGCACTGGCGTTCGGCCTCACCACCGGCACCGGCGTCGCCGGCGCAGCCACCACCCCCGCCGCCCCGACCACCTCGACCTGCGCCGCCGCCACACAGGAGGTCACCAACGCCCAGGCCCGCCTCGCCGAGGCCACCCCCACCCGCACCCTGGCCGCCAACGAGGTCGCCGCGCAGAAGGCCGCCCGCCAGAACGCCATCAACGCCGGCAACGTGGCGCTGGTCGGACAGATCAACGTCCAGCTCGGCTCCAGCACCGCCACCTTCAACACCACCGACGGCGCCGTCGCCGGCGCCCAGGCACGGCTGGTCCGGGCCAAGGCCGCCAAGATCGCCGCCTGCTGATCGAGCACACCTGCCCGGCGCCCCGAGGCGCTGACCGCGGCGCTGCCGGGGTGAGTGCCGACCGACGTCAGGGGCCGAGGAACGCCCGGACCCGGTCGACCCACCCGGCCCGTGCCTCGAAGTGCGCGGCGTGCCCGGCGTCGTCGAGCACCGCCAGCTCGCTCAGCGGCACCGCGGCGTGCAGCCGGTGCGCGGCGCGGACCGGGAAGACCAGGTCCTGCGCGCCGTGCAGGATCAACGTCGGCCGGCGGAGGTTGCGCAGGGCCCGCTCCGGGTCCGCGGGGAGCGGCGGGTGCAGGGTGCCGGCCCGTCGCCCGGGGTTCCAGGCGTCGGAGAACCGGATCCGGTCGAGCACCGCCCGCCAGGGGGCGAGCAGGTCGAGGTCCCACAGGTGCAGCGGAGCGGCCGCCATCGCCGTCGCCCGGGTCTGCTCGACCGTCGGGTCGGCGAGGCTCGCCGCGACGGCTGCCTCCACCGCGGGCGCGCGCCGCCGGTGCTCGGGGTGTCGGGAAAGATCGTCCTGGATGGCCGGGTAGGCCGTCGTCGAGGCGAGGACCAGCCGGTCCACCAGGTGCGGGTACCGCTGGGCCAGCAGCATCGCGAGTTGCCCGCCGTGGCCCGAGCCGAGCACGTCGGCCCGGTCGGCGCCGAGTCGGGTGATCAACGCGGCGGCGTCGTCGACGCACCGGTCGGGCTGGTAGGCCGCGACGTCCAGGTCGCGGCTGCTGCGGCCGCACCCGCGCAGGTCGAACAGCACGACGTAGCGGAGGCCGACCAGGTCGTCGAGGGCCGGCAGCAGGTAGGAGTGGTCCCAGCCGGGGCCGCCGTGCAGCACCAGCAGGACGCGCCCGGTGGGGTCGCCGTGGCTGCGCACGAACAGCGACGCACCGGCCAGATCGATGATCCGCAGCACGAGCACCCCGCAGGGTAACCGCAGCCGATCACCCGGCCGGGACGGTCAGTGCGGCCAGGGATCGGGCGGTTCGCGTGGTGACCTGGAGCGGACCACCTGAACGCGGAACCGCCCCGGGACCGGACGGAGGTCGTCCGGCCCGGGACGGTTCCGGGGTCGTGCGGTGGCTGCGCGGCCGGCTCCCGTCGCCGCGCGCCGCCGGGCGGTAGCGGTCAGCGGCGGCGCAGCCGGGCGAGGAAGCCGGTGGCGCGCTGGCGGGTGCGGGGGTCGGCAGCCATGCGGCGGCCCTGGTCGGTGACGCGACGACCCTGCGGGCTGGACAGGAAGCTGCGGATGCGGTTCATGATGGGCATGGTGTCCGACTACCCGCTCCGGCTCCGGACCACGCAAATCCCCCCACAACCCCTGGTGGCGGGCGGGTCAGTGGACTTCGAAGATGCGGATCATGTTGCCCGCCGGGTCGCGGAAGGCGCAGTCGCGCACGCCCCACGGCTGGTCGGTCGGCTCCTGCACGACCTCGCCGCCGCCGTTCGCGGCGGCGGCCTGCAGCCGCTCGAAGGTGGCGTCCAGGGCCTTGGCGGCCAGGTTGATGCCGGCGAAGGTGCCCTTGGCCATCATCTCGACGACGGTGCGGCGCTCGTCGTCGGTGATGCCGGGGTCGGCGGCCGGCGGGTGCAGCACGATGGAGGTGCCGGGCTGGTCGGGAGGGCCGACGGTGATCCAGTGCTGCCCCCCGTACTCGACGTCGTTGCGCACCTCGAAGCCGAGGGTGTCGCGGTAGAAGGCCAGCGACGCGGCCGGGTCGTCGTGCGGGAGGAACGTCTGGTAGATGCTGAGGTCCATGACGGTCACGCTAGGGGCGCCGCGGGGGCCGGTGCTTCTCGATTCCTGATCGGTCTGGTCACCTGCCGCGCCACGCACGGCGACATCCCCATCGCCACCCCCGTCGCCTCGCGCCGGTAGACGCTCGGCGGCACGCCGACCAACTCGGTGAACCGGGTGCTGAACGTGCCCAGCGACGAGCACCCCACCGTGAAGCAGACCTCGGTGACGCTCAGGTCGCCCCGGCGCAGCAGCGCCATCGCCCGCTCGATCCGCCGCGTCATCAGGTAGCCGTAGGGCGATTCGCCGTAGGCGAGCCGGAACTGGCGGCTCAGGTGGCCGGCCGACATGTTCACCCCGCGGGCCAGCGCCTCGACGTCCAGCGGCTGGGCGTACTCGCGGTCGATCCGGTCGCGGACGCGGCGCAGCAGGGCGAGGTCGCGCAGGCGGTGCGCCTCGTCGGGCCGACTGGTCACGCGCGAGATCGTGCCACGTCGCCAGGGGGCGGGTGAAGGGGTCAGGACGCCGGCCGCAACGTGGTCAGCATCTGCCGGATCTCGGATTCCGGCGCGGCCCCGGGAACCCCGACGGCGGCCACGACGACGAGCACGACGGTGGGGCCGAACTCGCCGGTGAACCCGGTGGCCGCCGCCGCGAACACCGAGCCCGTGGTGATCCCGCAGGTGGTGGCCGGGGAGTTCAGCGCCGCCGTGACCTCGACGACGGTCGCCTGCTGGCCGGTGACCGTGGTGATCGTCTCCGGTGACCCGGTGGTCAGGGTGGGCCGGGCGTCCGCCTCGTCGCGGTAGGCCAGATCGGCCCACGCCTCGGCCAGGACGGTGGACGCCGCGGTCAGGTCCGTGCCCTCGTCGTGGCGCACCACCGCGAGCGCGAGGTCGCCGTCACCGCAGACGTCCTCGCCGAAGGTCGCCGCCCCGGTGGAGGCCACCCGGTTGCCGGCGTCGTCCTCGAAACCGATGATCGTGCTCTCGGACCGCACGGTCCAGGTGGGCGGGACGTCGTAGGCCGCGGCGCGGTTGACCGAGCGCACGACGTTCCACCCCGGCACGACCGGCTCGATCACCAGCGGGACGACGCCCGGTGCCGGGGTGGGCGCCGGCGTCGGCCCGGCCGACGTCGCGGGCGGCGGGCCCGCCGGCTCGGCGGCGGACGGCGAGCCGACCACCACCGTGGTGCACCCGGACAGGACCACCAGCAGCAGCACCGCCGGCAGCGCGAGCGCGCGACGGCGGAGGAATCCCGTGGACGCGCTCACGACGCCACCCGCTCGAGCCGCACGACGTTGGCGGAGGTGACGACCAGCCCGACGAGGCCGTCCGGGCTCATCGCGATCGCCTCCGGGTAGGAACCGACGTTCAACTCGGTGACGGCACCGGTGCCCAGGTCGATGACCGACAGGTTGCCGCTGCCGTAGTTCGCGACGAGCGCCTGCCCGCCGTCCGGGGTGATCACCACGGACTCCGGGTCCGACCCGACCGCGACGCCGCCGGTGGCGGTCATCGTGGTCAGGTCCAGGAACGCGACCGCGTCCGCGCCCCGCGTGCTCACCAGCGCCCGCCGGCCGTCCGGGGTCACGGCGATGCCGGCGGGGCTGCCGCGCAGCGCGATCGTCGCGGTCACCGCGCCGGCGACCGGGTCGACCACCTTCACCCCGCTCGCGCCGGCCGTCAGCACCAGACCGTCGGCGGTGACCGCGATGCCCTCGACCGAGCCGCCCAGCGCGACAGCGCCCAGCGACCGGCCGGCCACCGGGTCGATCATCTCCAGGCCCTCCGGCATCCCGACGTAGACCCGGTCGCCACGCGGCGCGACCGCGACCGGCCCGGGCACCCCGGCCAGCGGCACCGTGCCGGTGAGGGTCGGGCCGTCGGGGTCGACGACGGCGAGAGCGCTCGCCCCCTCGCCGACACCGCCGGTCGGGGGCACCCAGGTGCTCACGTACAGCCGGTTCCCGTCCGGGGCCAGGGCCAGCCCGCGGACCGCGACGTTTGACAGTCCGGCGACGCCCACCGGGGCGTTGCCGTCCAGCTGGTAGGCCTCGACCTGGCGGTCCTGGCCCTCGCCCGGACCGGTCAGGTAGAACCTCGATCCGGTCGGGTCGATCGCCACCCCGGACGAGGAGTTGAACGGGAGGTTCTCGACCACCCGGACCACCCGCGGTGGGCCCGGCTGCGCGGGCGCGGCAGTCGCCGCCGTCCCGGGCACCGGGGGCCCGGGCGCAGCGGTCCCGGGCCCCGACGGGCCGAGCTCGCGGTCCGCGGTGGCGGCCAGCACCGCCGCGGTGGTCCCGCCCACCAGCACCAGGGCCCCGACCGCTGCGGCCCACCGGCGACGCGCGTTCCGGACCGGGCCCGGCGCGGACGCACCGTGCGGCGGCGGACCGTCGAAGTACCTCGGTGGACGGATCTCGGTCCGGGTGGGCCCCTGGTAGGGCGGGCGCGGCCCCGGGCGGGCGGGCGGCTCGAGGAGGCCGGCGCGGTTCGGGGGCGCCGGCACCCGGATCGACGCAGTCACGGCCGACCGGGCGGCGGTCGCCAGCGCCCCGGCGCTGGCGAACCGTCGCCGCGGGTCCTTGGCCATGCTCTGCTCCACCACCGCGTCGAACGCCGTCGGCACCGACGGCCGCGCGCGCGACGGGCGCGGTGGTGGGGCGTGCAGGTGGCTGTAGAGCCTCGCGGCGAGGGTGCCGCCCGGGAACGGCTTGCTCGCGGTCAGCGCCTCGAACAGCGTGCAGCCCAGGGAGTAGACGTCGGCGCGGTGGTCGATCGGCAGCCCCTCGAACCGCTCCGGGGCCATGTAGTCGACCGAGCCCACGACGGCGCCGGTGCCGGTGATGCCGCCGGTGCCGTCCACGGCCCGGGCGATGCCGAAGTCCACCAGGTAGGCGAAGCCGGGCCCGTCGCCGTCGGTCGCCGAGAGCAGGATGTTGGAGGGCTTGACGTCGCGGTGCACCAGACCCGCCGCGTGCGCCGAGTCCAGGGCGTTGGCGGTCTGGCCGATCACCTGCGCGGCGTCCGCGGGCGGCAGCGGGCCGCGCTCGCGCAGTCGGGTCGCCAGGTCGACGCCGTCGACGAGGCGCATGTCGAGGAACAGCACCCCGTCGATCTCGCCGTAGTCGTGGATCGGGATCACGTGCGCCGAGCGCAACCGGGCCGCCATCTCCGACTCGGCCCGGAAGCGGGCCTGGTACTCCGGGTCGGCGGCCAGCTGCGGGGACAGCACCTTCAGCGCCACGACGCGCTTGCGCGTGGTGTCGAAGGCCCGGTACACCTCGCCCATCCCGCCGCGACCGAGCAAGCCCTCCAGGCGGTAGGGACCGAGATCCTCGGCTGCCACGTCGCCTCCCCTGCACCGGTCCGGCACACTACTGGGCGGCCGCGGACGTCTCCGCGGCGTACCCCCGGCGCCGGCCCGACCGCGTCCGTTCCGGTCAGCACCGTCCCGGAGGACCCGCCGGCACACCGGCGTTCCGCCCGCTCCGGCGCCGGAGGAGGGCGCACGACAGCTCATACCGCGAACGAGCCCGGACGACCGGCCCCGGTCGGGGTGGCGCGGCGCGGAACTTCGCCCGGCTCGTCGGGCTCCGCTGCACGCAAGGCTGAGGGTCATTGCGCGGCGATATGCGGAGGAGTTATTCTGATGAGTGCGATCAGAAAATGAATCTCCACCCTCGCATTCCAATTCTAGCACGGACGGGGAAGTGGTCGACAACCCCCCCTTCGAGCGGGAAGTGGCGGCCGAGACCGCGCGGATCCACCGGCTGCACGCGCTGCTGGCCGCCGAGACCGAGGCCGCCACGGCGCAGGCCCGGGGCGCGCTGACGGCCCGGGCCGGTGGCGAGCTCAGCGCCCGCTGGGAACGCGACGTCTCGGTGCACCGCTGGTCGGAGCGGGTGGCCGCGCTGAGCGCGGCCCGCTCCGGGCTGTGCTTCGGCCGGCTCGACCACGTCGACGAG
>DASQMQ010000175.1:0-9319 GCA_035645455.1 Pseudonocardia sp. | reverse complement strand
GACCCGCGCGGCCTCGGCCTGCTCGACGGCCGCGACCGCGTCGGACCGCCGCCGGTCCAGGGCGTCCAGGCCGGGCGGGATCCCCAGCCCGCGCAGGCCGTCGCGCTCGGTGGTGATCCGGCCGGTCTCCTGGCGGGCCGCGGCGAGGGCCGCGGCGAGCGCGTCGCGGCGCTCCCGGGCCGCGTCGACGGCGTCGCGGGCGGTGGCGGCCTCGGCGGCGGCGTCGTCGTAGGACGCGCGGACCTCGGCGTGGCGTTGCCGGGCCGCCGGTAGGTCGGCGGTCAGCGCGGCCAGCTCGGCGTACCGGCGGCGCACCTGTTCCAGCGGTCCGCGGTCGGGGGCGGCGGCCAGCCGTTCGCGGGCGGCGGTGTCGGACCGTTCCGCGGCGTCGGCCCGGGCCGCGGCGTCCCCGGCGGCGGCCAGCGCGGCGCGCCGCCGGGCGTCGAGGTCGGCCACGGCGTGGGGCACGGCCAGCGCGGACAACCGGTCGCGCTCCTCGCCGAGCCGGGCGGCGGTGGCGGTCGCCTCGGCCAGCGCGGCGTCGGCGGCAGCCAGCTCGGGCACGGCCGCACCGACCCGATCGGCCAGCGCCTCCAGCTCCCCCACCCGGTCGCGCGCGGCCTGCTCGGCCTCCGCGGTCGCGTCGGCGTAGCCGACGAGCTGCTCGGTGAGCACCTCGGCCCGCTGCCGCTGCCGGGCGGCCTCGGTGTTGGCCTCCCGGGCGATCACGTCGTAGACGCCCAGGCCGAGGATCCGCACCAGCTTCTCCTGGCGCTTGCGCGGCTCGGTGTGCAGGAACTCGGCGAACTCGCCCTGCGGCAGCACCACGCAGGTGCAGAAGTCGCCGAAGGGCAGGCCCAGCAGGTCCTCGACGGCCTTGGTGACCTGGCGGGCGCCGTCGGCCAGCGGTTCGGTGTCCTCCTCGCCGCCGCCGGTGCCCGCGCGGTCGCGCAGCCGTTCCAGGCGGGCGCCGCGCACCGACACCGAGCCCGCAGCGGCCCGGCGCAGCTCGCGGGCCACGACGTAGCGGGCGTCGGCCACGTCGAACACGAACCGCACGGTGCCGCGGTTGACCGTCGGGGCGAGTGCCAGCGCGACGGTCTGGCTGTTGTCCCAGCGCGGCACCGACCCGTACAGCGCGAACGTCATCGCGTCGATCACCGTGGACTTGCCGGCCCCGGTCGGGCCGACCAGCGCGAAGTAGTCGGCCCCCACGAAGTCGACCGCTGTCGGCTCGCGGAACGAGCCGAACCCGGCCATCTCCAGCAGCACCGGGCGCATCAGCCGCTCCCGGTGATCTGGTCGTGCAGCCGGCGGAACAGCTCCTCGACCCGCGGGTCGGCGATCGAGCGGCTGCCCAGATACTCGGCGAACAGCTCCGCGGGGTGCCGCTCGGTGTCGCCCCCGGACGGGCGGGGCGCGGCGACCGGTGCGGCGAACTCCGGGTCGATCCGCACCTCCAGCGCGTTCGGCAGCAGCGCCGTCACCTCCTCCCGCAGCCCGGCCCTGGCCGGCTCGCGCACCCAGACCCGCAGGAAGTCGGCCAGCTCGGGGTCCTGGTCGGTCATGCTCGCGGCGAGCACCGACAGTTCGGCGACGGTGCCGCGGACGGTGCGCAGCCCGCGCGCGGTGGTGATCGGGATGTCGGTGACCGCGGCCGGCGCCCCGGGGGCTGCCTCGACCAGGCAGACGACCGGGGTGTTCTGCTGCTCGCCGAAGTCGACCGCGAGCGGGGCACCGGAGTAGTGCACCGGGCACGGGGCGTCCATCCGCTGCCGGCGGTGCAGGTGGCCCAGCGCGACGTAGTGCGCCTCCACCGGGAAGATCGTCGCCGGCACCGCGTACTCGAAGATCGACTGCGCGGCCCGCTCGCCGCCGCCCATCTTCCCGTTCAGCACGGTCAGGTGGGCCATCACCAGGTTCACCGCGTCGTCGCGGAAGCCGGCGGTGAGCTTGCCCAGGATGTCGCGCAGGTTCTGGTCGTACTCGGCGGTGTTCTCCGCCGGGCTCCGGGTGACCAGCTCCACGGCGCGCACGGCGTAGCGCTGGGACAGGAACGGCAGCACCGCGACCGTGGCCCGCTCCCCCGTCGACCGCGCGGTGAACTCCACGACGCCGCCGCGCTCGGCCGTGCGCACCTGCCCGACCAGCGTGATCCCGGCCGCGCCGGCCAGCGGGCGGTAGGCGTCCAGGGTGGGGGCGTGGTCGTGGTTGCCGGCGATGGCGACCACCGGGATGCCGTCCCGGGCCAGCCCCATCAGCGTGCGGATCACCAGTTGCTGGGCCTGGGCGGAGGGGGCCGCGGTGTCGTAGAGGTCGCCGGCGACCAGCACCGCGTCGACCTCGTGCGCGCGGGCGATCCCGACGATCTCGCGGAGGACCCGCTCCTGCTCGTCGAGCCGGGAGTGACCCTTGAGCGTCTTGCCGACGTGCCAGTCGGAGGTGTGCAGGATCCGCATCAGGGCCTCATCGTAGGTGGGCGGTCCGACGCGATCCGGCGGGCCCGCGCGGCGAGTCCGAACAGGGTGCAGGGCCACACCTGTCCCGGCCCGACCGGCGAGCGGCAGCCGCGGCACCGCCCGTCCGGCCCGACGACGTGGGTGCTTAGCAACGCGCTCCAGACCTCCGGCATCGCCGCCAGCTCCTCCGACAACCGCCACTCCGACGTCACCGGAGCAGGTTCGCGGCCCCACCGATTTGGGCACACCCCGCAGCAGAACGAATCCGGAGCGTGACTCCCGATCGAATCGGAAGTACCGTGCCGAGGGTGACGTCGCGGGGCGGACGCCGACCGGAACAACGGGAGCTGGCCCGGTCGCTGCGGGCGCAGGGGCGGAGCTGGTCGCAGATCGCGGCGGCGCTGCGCGACCGCTACGCCCTGGGCGCACGGCTGGCGATGCGGCTGGCCCACGACTGGAGCCAGGCCGACGCGGCCGCGGCGTGGAACGCCCGCTGGCCCGACGACCCGAAGAGCTTCAAGAACATCTCCTACTGGGAGACCTGGCCCAGCCCCACCGGCCACGCCCCCTCGCTGACCGTGCTGGACCGGCTGGCCCAGGTCTACGAGTGCGGCGTGACCGACCTGGTCGCGGGGTGGGGCGAGTACGGGACGCCGACGGGGCCGGTCGGCGAGGTCGAGCCCGAGACCCTGGCGTGGCAGGTCCGCCGACTCGATCTGCCCGACCTGGCCCGGAGCCTGGCCGACTGGTCGCACCGGCTGCCCGCACCGCAGCGCAGGGCACTGCTGCTCAAGCTCAGCACCGCCGCGGCGGTCGCCTCGGGGCGGGAGGGCACCGCGGTGGGGTCCGTGCTCGGCCGGGGTCCGTCGCTGGGCGAGCTGGCCGGGCCGTGGGTGAGCCGCTACCGCTACCGCAGCACCGGCCGCGACGCCGACCTCGACGGGATCCACTGCGTGCACCTGCGGGTGGCGGGCTCCCGCCTGGCCGGGCGCAGCGACCCGACGGCGACCGGCTCGATCGAGCTCGACCTGCGTGCCGACGGCCTGCTGATCACCGGTTCGTGGACCGAGCGCACCGCGCCGGGAGGCTACTACCGGGGCGCGGTCTACCACGGCGTGCTGCAACTGGTGCTCGACCCCGCGGGCCGGTCGATGACCGGCCGGTGGCTGGGACCGGATCGGCACTTCACCATCGACTCCGGCCCGTGGACCCTCACCCGCGCCTGATCACACCGAGATCGACCTCAGCGCTCCGGGAAGGGCGCTCACGTCCGTCTCGAAGCGATCGACTGCGGCCTCAGAAGGGGGCGTCGTCGTCGGTGGGGGCAGCCGGGAGCCGGGCGAAGGGGTCGCGTCGGGCAGCGCCGTTACTGGGGGCGGAGCCGTTGGTCGGTGGGGCGGTGATCGGTCCGGAGACCTCGGACAGCCGGGTCGCCCAGGCCGGGAACGGGAACTCCACGGCCAGCGGGACCGGGATCTCCGGCTGCGAGACGAACATCGTGCCCGGCTTGGCCAGGGTGGCCCGGGTGCGCTGGGAGGTCGGCAGGAAGCCGTACTCGGGGCGACCGGCCTCGGCCGGGTCCAGCCGCCCGACGACCTTGACCGAGGAGTTGGACACGATCCGCCGCTCCACCTCGCTGGCGGTCTGCTGGGCGCCGATCAGGATGATGCCCAGCGAGCGACCGCGCTCGGCGATGTCGAGCAGCACCTCCTTGATCGGGCTGGAGCCCTCCCGCGGGGCGTACTTGTTCAGCTCGTCGATCATGGTGAACAGCAGCCCGCCGGGGCCGGCGGCCTCCTTGCGGGCGGTCTCGGCGGCCAGCACCACACCGACCACGAACCGCTGCGCCCGCTCGGGCAGGTTGTGCAGGTCGACCACGGTGACCTGCTGGCCGTCGGTGCTGACCCGGCGGGCCGCGGTCTCGGTGAGGTCGCTGCGCACGATCGAGCGCAGCGGCTTGAGGCTGGAGCGCATCCGGCGCAGGAACGCGTTGATGGTGCCGGTGCCGGTGACCGGGCCGGCCCAGTCGCGGCGGGCGTCCTCGTCGGTGAGCCGGTCGGAGACGAACTCGACGAGCTGGTCGTAGGTGCGCAGCACCTGCCCCTCCAGCTGGACCGCGCCGTCGCCGAGCGGCAGGGCCTCCCGGCGCAGCCGCGCGGCCACCTGGTGGATCACCATCGTGTACTGGTTGCGCTCGTCCTCGGCGTCGGCGAACACGTAGGGCAGCAGCTCGTCGGCGCAGAACTCGGCCAGCGTCCACCAGAACGCGGTGACCCCGCTGGTCCGGCCGGTGACGTGCGGGCGGCCGGTGAGGTCGTCGGGGAACGGCGGGGCGAAGAACCCGGCCGAGCCGAACGGGGCGGCCGGCAGCCCGAGCCGGGCGTAGGCGGCCTGCAGGTCGGCACCGTGCTCGGAGGCCAGCCGGGCGTTGGCCTGGTCGAGGAACAGCAGGTCCTCGCCCTTGACGCTGAACACCAGGGCCTTGGCGTTGACCGAGCGCCTGCCCAGCACCCCGCTGCGGAAGATCGAGTACAGCAGGAACAGCGCGAAGCTGGTCTTGGTGGCCACCCCGGAGATGCCGCTGATCGACACGTGGCCGCCGCGGGTGCCGTCCAGGAACTCCAGGTTGACGAAGATCGGGTCGCCGTCGCGGCCCAGGCCGACCGGGACCTTGTGCTCCATCTTGTCGAAGTACAGCGCCCGGGCCCGCTCGTCGCCGGTGGCGCGGTAGGACTTCGCGCCCGGGGTGGGCGGCACGTAGCACTCCGGTTCCACCCGGGTGGTGGTCACCTCGGCGATCTCCTGGACCTGGGCGGGCAGCACGCCCTCGGAGATCAGGAAGACGTCGGAGCCGAAGGTGGCGCCCTCGTGCCGGGCGCGCACCTCGGTGACCACGCCCGCGGTGGTCACCGGGCCCACGCCGGGCACGATCCGGTGGGTCACCACCACGTCGTCGAGCTGCAGGTACTGCTCCGGCGCCAGGGCGACGTTGAACATCAGCGGGGTGGAGTCCTCGGTGCCGGCGACGAGCCCGACCGGCGTCTCATCGGCCATCGCCGGAGGCTATCCCCTTCCCCCGACCCCTTCGGGCGCCCACCCCGGAGGTCGGCGATCCGTCCCCACCCGGGCGACGCGGGCTGTCGGACCCCGGTGCCATGCTCGGCGCCGCAGGGCTGCACTGGGCCGGTCGGCCCAGCGGAGCCCGCACCCCCGAGGAGGATCGATGTCCCACCACGACACACCCTGGCCAGCCGGGACCCCCTGCTGGGTCGACATCGCCGTCCCCGACGTCGCCGCCGCCACCGCGTTCTACGGCGCGGTGCTGGGCTGGTCCTTCGTCGACCACGGCGAGCAGTTCGGGCACTACCACTTCGCGCAGGCCGGCGGCCGGGCCGCGGCCGCGATCGGGCCGGTCATGGAGGAGGGCCAGCCCTCGGCGTGGACGGTCTACCTGGCCACCGACGACGCCGACGGCACCGCCGAGCTGATCACCGCCAACGGCGGCTCGCTGCTGGTCGAGCCGATGGACATCCCGGGCAACGGCCGGATGGGCGTCGCGCTGGACCCCACCGGCGCGGCGTTCGGCATCTGGCAGTCCGCCGGGATGAACGGCTTCCAGATCGCCAACGAGGCCGGCTCGGTGACCTGGACCGACGCCCGGGTGAGCGACCTGGAGGCCGGGAAGGCGTTCTACTCGGCGGTGTTCGACTACACCTACGAGGTGGTCGACGACGCTCCGGGCGGCTACCTCACCTGCCGGGCCGGCGGGCGCGACGTCGGGGGCATGGTCGCCACCCCGGACGGCGTCGCGTCGCACTGGCTGACCTACTTCTCGGTGGCCGACGTGGACGCCGCCGTCGCCGTCGCGGACAAGGCCGGGGCCACCGTGCTGCTGCCGGCCGAGGACACCGACTTCGGTCGGATCGGCATCCTGACCGACCCGTTCGGCGCGGCCTTCGCCCTGCACCAGGCGCCCGCCTGAGATCCGACCGCTACGCCCTGGTCAGCTCGGTGATCCGGCGCCGGCGCGCCGGGTACCGGGCGGTCAGGTCGGCGCGGTCGCCGAGCCGGAAGGCCGACCAGTCGAACGGCGGCGCCGTGGTCGTGCCCACCAGCGTCCAGGCCCCGGCCGGGCTCGACCCCTGCCAGCTACCGGCCGGCACGACCAGTTGGGGCCGCTGGCCGGCCGCGAGATCGGGGCCGAGGACCGGCTCCTCGGCGCGGCCGTCGGGGTGGAGCAGCAGCAGGCGCAGGGGGTGCCCGGCGTACCAGTGGTAGGTCTCGGTGGCGGAGAGCACGTGCAGCGCCGAGAAGTCCGGGGCCAGCAGCAGGTAGTAGATCGCCGAGGAGTGCGCGTCGAGGTGGGTGCGGCGGAACAGGCCGCCCTCGTCGGGCAGCGGCTCCAGGCCGAGCGCCGCGGCCACCCGTTCGCCGGCGGCCCGGTCACCGGGATCGGGGCTCACCACCCCGGCACCGCCGCCATGCCCCCGTCCACGACCAGGTCGTGCCCGGTGATCCAGCGCGCCATCGGGGAGGCGAGGAACACGCACGCGTCGCCGACATCGATCGGTGACCCGAGCCGTCCCAGCGGCGCACCCGCCTGCCAGCGGGCGACGCCGTCGGACCAGGCCCCGGCCAGCCCGGGCCGGTCGATCAGCCCGGGCGAGACGCTGTTGACCCGGATGCCGCGCCGGCCGTACTCGAGGGCGGCGGCCCGGGCGAGCATGATCACCGCAGCCTTGGACGCCGCGTAGTGGGCGTGGCCGCGGGCCGCGTCCGGGTCGGTGACGTCGGCCTGCGCGGTCACCGCGCGCCCGCCCTGCTCGACGATCCGCCGGACGACGTCGTCCGCGGCGTCCGGTGCACCGCGGTGGTGCACGACGACCGCGGCCCCGGCGGCCGCGAACCGCGCGGCGACACCCCCACCGATCCCGCCGCCACCCCCGGTGACCAGGGCGACGGTGCCCGACAGGTCGGGCAGGGCGGGGTCGCGATCGGGCCGGTGCGGCCGATCGGGAGCGGAGCGGACGGGTGCGGGATCGCCGGACGGGTCGGGCACCGGCTGAGTATCGCGGCCTCCGGGTCACCCGCCTGGCCCGGGAACCGGGGCCCGGCTCACCCGGCCAGTGGTACACCCTCCGCCCACGATCGGGTACTAAAAGTGATATGCCCGACCGATCCCCCGCCGGGACGGACACCGCGGACCCGTGACCATCCCGTCCCGCCGCCGGGCGCTGCTGATCCACGTCGAGCAGTACCGGGACTCCCGGCTGGCTCCGCTGCCCGCGGCCCGGCCGACCACCGAGCGCCTGGCCGAGACCCTGCGCGACGGCGCGGGCGTCGAGGTCACCGTCTGCTCGGACCTGACCGCCGGGGCCCTGCACACCACCGTCGCCCGGTTCTGCGCCGACCGCGACCCCGACGAGCTGGCCCTGGTCCACCTGGCCTGCCGCAGCGCGGTCGCGCCGACCGGGGAACTGGTGTTCGCCGCCACCGACACCGACCCCGACCGGCTGGTCGAGACGGGGCTGACCGCGGCCCGGCTGAGCGGTGCGCTGGAGGACTGCTGGGCCGAGCAGAAGGTGGTGCTGCTGGACTGCCCCGACCCGCACCGGCCCGCCGCCGTCCCGCCGCCCCTGCCCGCCCCGCCCGGGGTGCACCTGCTGATGTCCGACCCGGCCGAGGAGTCCGCCGCGTTCGCCGCCGCGGTCACCGGGGCGCTGGAGACCGGGATCGCCGCGGGCCGGGTGGTGACCGCCGACGACCTGTCCGACGCCGCCGCGGCGGCACTGCGCGCCTGCACCCCGCCGCGCGCGGTCGCGGTCTCGGCCGTGCGCGCGCCGGGGCGGATGCCGGTGGTCGCCCCGCCGCTGGTCGGCGAGGCGGGTCCGCCCGGGCCCGCCTACGGGCGGGTGCAGCGCACCCCGGGGTGGCCGCAGCTGCTGGCCTACCAGCGCGACGCGGTGCTCGCCGACGCCGGCACCCTGCCGCTGCTCGACCCGTCCGGTCCGGGGCACGTGCTGCTCGGCGGACAGGAGCGGGTCCTGCTCGACGCCGTCGACGACGACGGCTGCGTCCCACTGCCCGACGGTGCCGAGGAGCTGCTCGCGGCGCTGGACGAGGACCGGCGCCGGACGCGGACCCTGTGGGCCGGCTGGCCGGTGGTCGTGCTGCACGGTGAGCCGGGCCGCCCGGCGTGGTCCGCGCCGCGGTGCGCGCCGCTGCTGGTGCGCCGCCTGGAGGTGGTCCCCGGGCCGGGGCCGGTGCGACTGCGCCCGATCGGCCCGGCCGTCCCGCACCTGGGCCTGGCGCACCTGCGCCTGGGCGGGGAGGAGGCGGCGGCGCTGGTGTCGTCCTGGGCGGCCGGGTGGCACCGCGGCGAGCACCCCCGGATGGTCGCCGACGCCGAGCGCCTGCTGCGCGACGACCTCGGACTGCGCCAGCTGGAGCCGCTGCAGCCCGAGGCGCTGGACGCCCGGCTGGACACCCGCAGCCCGCTGGACGGGGCCAGCAACGCGGCGATGCTGTTCCTCGCCCGGCCGTCGCCCGAGGCCACCGACCTGCTCGCCGACCTGGACCTGATCGCCCGCTCGCCGCAGGCGATCGAGCGGACCGCACTGGCCGCGCTGCTGCCCGACGCCCCGCCCGAGCCGGCGGCCGAGGACGTCCCGCTGATCACACCGCAGGGCCTGAACGCGGCCCAGCGCCGGGCGCTGGTCGCGGCGATGAGCCGCCGGCTCACCGCGGTGACCGGCCCGCCGGGCACCGGCAAGACCCGGCTGGTGGTCGACGTGGTGGCCACCGCGGTCACCGCGGGGCAGACCGTGCTGGTGGCCGCTCGCACCGACCGGGCGGTCGAG
>DASQMQ010000174.1:0-5568 GCA_035645455.1 Pseudonocardia sp. | reverse complement strand
CAGCTGGTCTGGGTGCGCTCGGACGCCGCGACGCTGCGCCACCGGCTGGCCGCGCGCGGCTCCCCGCGGGACACCGGCAAGCTGGCCGGGTTCGCCGCCTTCGTCGAGCGGATGCGGCCCGACGTCGCGCCGCCGGCGCCGCACCGGCAGGTCGACAACCGGCTCGGCGCACCCGACCTCGCCGCCCAGGTGAGCCGTCTGCTGACCGCGTGACGGTCAGCGGTCGGGATGGTCGGGGTGGTCGGCGGAGCGGCCGGCGGGGGAGCCGCCGTGCCAGTCGATGCACACCGTGGTCGCGTCGTCGCGCAGGTCGCCGCCGGTGGCCTGGAGCACCTCGTCGCCGAGCAGGTGCACCACCTCGCGCGAGTGCAGGTGCGCGGTGCGGGCCAGGAACGCGTGGATGTCCATGTCCTCGGCGTTGCGCTCCAGCATGCCGTCGGTGACCAGCACGATCCGGTCGCCGGGGCGCAGCGCGATCGACTGCGGCCGGAACGACCGGCCGGGCTCCAGGCCGAACGGCAGGTCGATCTCCAGTTCGAGTTCCTCGACCCGCCCGTCGCGCAGCCGCAGCGGGAACGGGTGCCCGGCGTTGACGATCGTGGCCGCGGCCCGCGCCCGGTCGACCCGGACCAGCTGCCCGGTGACGAACTCGCCGACCCCGGAGTGCGCGGCCAGCGCGTCGTTGGCCGCGGCCGCCTGCTCCAGCAGGCCGGCGCCCCGGCGGCGGCCGTTGCGCAGGCCGCCGACCAGCACGGTGGCCAGCATCGCCGCGTTCACGTCGTGACCGACCGCATCGGTGATCGAGACGTGCAGGGTGTCGCGGTCCAGTGCGTAGTCGAAGGTGTCCCCGCCGACCGCGTCGGCCGGCTCCAGCCAGCCGGACACGGTGAACTGCCCGGTCTCGCAGGTGAACGCGGTGGGCAGCAACCGGCGCTGGATCTCCGCGGCGAGCGTGAACGGCCGCGTGCGCTGGGCCCACTCGAACAGGTCGGTGTGCCGCCGGCAGGCCACCACCACGTAGGCCAGCGTGCGGGCCGCGGCGACGACGTCGGCGAGCAGCGCGTCGTCGGGGCGTTCGGCGAGCTCCAGCTCCAGCACGCCGATCGCGTCGCCGCGGTCGCTGACCGGCACCATCACCCGCACGCCCGCGGCCAGCGCGGCCACGTCCACCACCTGGTCGTGCAGCACCCGCTCGTAGGCGGTGCCGGACAGCGGCTCGGCGTGCGCGTGCCGGGCGCCCTGCTGGTGCTGGCGCGCGGCGTTCCAGCGGGTCCCGCCGAAGCGGCTCAGCAGCCGCCCGCTCAGGTCCGCGATGAGGAAGCAGCCGGTCCGGGCCTCCAGGACCGCGGTCAGCTCGTCGACCATCACGTCGATCGCCTCCACCGGGGACACCGCGGCGATCCGGTCCAGCAGGGTGTTCAGGTCGACGCGGTGGGCCCGTGACGGCCGCCCGGCGAGATCCATGCCGTGCACCCTGTCACGTCCGGGTCCCCGGCGTGGCCCCGGCGCGGCCGCTCCGGGTGGGCGCCCTCGTCCCGGCTGGCCGGCGTGCTGGCCGGCGTCCGGGCCGCCTTCACCGCACGCTGACATCGGCACGGGCACGATCCCGAGGGGCTATACCGACCCTGGTGTAGGCCGAACGGCCTAGCCTGAGACTCCGTTTGGTCTCATCGGGATTACGAAAGGCTCACGGCGGCCCCTGCGGTGCATAGCCGCGAGCGCTTCCGGGGACTCCTCCTCCGAACGGGCCGGGTCATCGGTCCGACTGTTCGTGTGGAGGAACTGTGACCATCACTGGCATCATCACGGCAATCGTCATCGGGGCGATCATCGGTGCGCTGGGTCGACTGGTTGTTCCGGGTCGGCAGCCCATTCCGATCTGGTTGACGATCGTGGTGGGCATCGTGGCGGCCTTCGTCGGGACACTGCTGGCTCGGGCGATCGGCATCCCGACCGCGACCGGTGGAATCGACTGGCTCGAGCTGCTCGTCCAGGTTGTCGTCGCCGCCATCGGTGTGGTGATCGCGGCCAACCTGTACGCCCGCCGCGGCGTGCGCCGGTAACGGACCGCCTGACGCACCACCCCTAGTTCGACGCCGTCGGGAGACCGGCGGTCGGGAGCGCACGGCCATCGCGGCAGGCTCCGACAGACGCGCGCGGGCCCGCCTCCACCCGGAGGCGGGCCCGTTCGTCTGCCCGGACCCGGCCGGCCGCACGTCCGCCGGGACGGCGCCCCGTGCGACGCATCCGCCCAGCCCCGAGCGGGTATCCGCGGACGGGGCGGCGGGCCCCACGGCGGGAGACGGCGATGACCATGGGTGAGCGGATTCCGGCGACTGTGCGGCCGGCCCGGGCGGTGGCCCAGCGGCCGTGGGCGGCGCACGACGGAGCCGACACCAACGGCGGTGCGCGGCGGGGCGATCCCGACCCGGTCCGCTCGGCGGTGCCGCTCGGCCTGCGGATCGGGGCGGCGGTCGGCTGGCGGCTGCTGGTGGTCGTGGCGGCGCTGCTGGTCGTCGCGGTGGTGGTGGCCGAGCTGGCCGAGGTGATCGTGCCGGTGGCCATCGCGCTGCTGCTCTCGGCGCTGCTCACCCCCGCGGTGCGGGTGCTCGACGAGCGCGGCGTCCCGCGCGGGCTGGCCACCGCGCTGGTGCTGGTCGGCGGGTTGGCCCTGCTCGGCGGGGTGCTCGCCTTCGTGGTCGTGACCTTCGTGCGCGGCGTGCCCGACCTGGGCGCCCAGCTCGGCGCCAGCATCGACTCGGTGGTCACCTGGTTGACCACCGGCCCGCTGCAGCTCAGCGAGCAGCAGCTGCGCGAGGTCCAGGACCAGTTCCTGGCCGCCCTGGACGCCAACCAGGCCACGCTGACCGCCGGCGCGCTCAGCACCGCCACCACCCTCGGCAAGGTCGCCACCGAGATCGCGCTGGTGGTGTTCACCCTGGTGTTCTTCCTGCACGGCGGGACGTCGATCTGGCAGTTCCTGCTCGGCGCGGTGCCCGGGCGCATCCGGCCCCGGATCGACGTGGCGGGCCGGCGGGGACTGGCCGCGCTGGTCGCCTACGTGCGGGCGACCGCGGTGGTGGCGGTCGTCGACGCGGTGGCCATCGGCATCGGGCTGGCCCTGCTGGGGGTCCCGCTGGCCGTGCCGCTGGCCGCGCTGGTGTTCCTCGGCGCCTTCGTGCCGATCATCGGGGCGGTGGTGGCCGGCAGCGTGGCCGTGCTGATCGCGCTGGTCGCCCAGGGTCCGATCCAGGCACTGGTGGTGCTCGGCATCATCATCGCGGTGATGCAGCTGGAGGGGCACGTGCTGGCGCCGCTGCTGCTGGGCCGGGCGGTGAAGCTGCACCCGCTGGCGGTGGTGCTGGCCATCTCGACCGGGCTGCTGCTCGGCGGCATCGCCGGGGCCCTGCTGTCGGTGCCGCTGCTGGCGGTGCTCAACTCCGGGATCCGCTCGCTGCGCAGCCCGGCCGACGAGCACGTCGACCCCGAGGAGGTGCGCACCAGCGAGCCGGAGGAGACCGGGCCCGACGACCCCGACCTGGACCGCCATTCCGAGCTGACCCACGCCGACCGTGCCGACCGTGCCGACGGGTGACGCCGGACCGCCCCGGACGTGAGCGGCACCGTCGTCACGTTCGTCACCCTGCTCGCTCGGGGGATAGCCCGTCGGCGGCGGACAGGAGTAGACACGGCCCGTGAGCGTCGTGCTGCGGACCCCCCGACTCGTCGTGCGGGACTGGACCGAGGACGACGCGCCCGCCGCGCTCGCCGTCTACGGGCGGGCCGAGGTCGCGCGCTGGCTCAGCCCCGCGGTCGAGGAGGTCGCCGACCTGGACGCGATGCGGAGCACGCTGCGCACGTGGATCGCCGACACCGAGGCCAGCGAGGCCGCGGTCGGGCACTGGGCGGTGACGGTGGCCGAGACCGGCGAGGTGGTCGGCGGGATCAGCCTGCACCCGCTGCCGGTCGAGGAGCAGGACGTGGAGATCGGCTGGCAGATCGCCCCCGAGCACTGGGGCAAGGGCTACGCCACCGAGGCCGGTGCCGGTCTGCTGCAGCGGGCCTTCGCCAACGACGTCGACGAGGTGTTCGCGCTGGTCCGTCCGGCCAACAAGCGCGCCGAGGCGGCGGCCCGGCGGGTCGGCATGACCTGGGTGGGGGAGACCGAGAAGTACTACGGCCTGCGGCTCACGGTGTTCCGCGTGCGGGCCTCGG
Organism: Pseudonocardia sp.; assembly: GCA_035645455.1. GTDB lineage: Bacteria > Actinomycetota > Actinomycetes > Mycobacteriales > Pseudonocardiaceae > Pseudonocardia. Next base: position 1,353 of record DASQMQ010000174.1, on the reverse strand, counting down.
ACCTCACCCCGCCCGCGCCCGGCCCGACCGAGTGAGCGCCCCGGGCCCGGTCCGGGAGCGGGCCGCGGGTCAGAAGCAGGCCGCGAGCCCGTCGGCCGCGCCGGCGGCGAAGGCGGCGGTGCGCTGGCGGGCGTCACCGTGGCTGGACGTGTCGGCCCACGGGTAGCGGTCGGCCACCGCGGTCAGCGTGGTGGCGATCTCCTCGGTGTCGCCGGGCTCCAGGTAGAGCTCGCCGTCGTCGACGCTGCCCTGCAGGGTGGCCCCGGCCAGGCAGTCGGCCTGCAGCTCGGCGGCGACCGAGACCTGGTCGCGCTGCAGGCGGGCCTGGATCGCGTGGCCCACCCGGCCGAGCGGGCCACCCCACGTCGTCGGTGGCACGTCGTGGCGGACCGCCCGGTCGGGTCTGAGAGGGTGGGGCGGTGGTGGACGACGGTGGGACCGGGTCGGGCCGGGCGAGCGTGCTGACCGGCGGGTGGACGGCGCTGCCCGGGGAGCGCTACGCGCTGGGCGAGGGGGGTCGGCTGGTCCTGGACGCCGGCGGCGGGACGGCCGTGGTCATGGTCGACATCCCGACCGGGCGGTTGTTCACCGTCGAGCCGCGCGCCGAACTGCTGCGCCTGGACGTGCCGCTGGGCGCGGTCGCGCCGCGGGCCGACGGCCCGGGCTGGATGGCCGCCGCGGGCACCGGGATCGCACTGCTCGGCGCGGACGGCGTCGTGGAGTGGCTCGGCCGCCCGGAGGACGGCGCGCGGGCACCGATGCGGATGAACGACGGCGTGGCCGACCCGGCCGGTCGGTTCTGGGCGGGGTCCATGGCCACCGACGAGTCCCGCGGGGCCGGCTCGCTCTACCGGGTCGACCCGGACGGGTCGGTGCACCGGGTGCTCGACGGGCTGACCGTGCCGAACGGGCCGGCGTTCACCCCGGACGGCACCACGATGTACCTGGCCGAGAGCGCCGACGGGCTGGTGCACCGGGCCGCGGTCGACCCGGTCACCGGTGAGCTCGGCCCGCTGGAGCTGTTCGCCGAGGTGAGCGGCGGCAACCCGGACGGGATGGCGGTGGACGTCGAGGGCCACCTGTGGTCGGCGGTGCACGGCGGCGGGCGGGTGGACCGCTACGCCCCGGACGGCACGCTGGTGGAGTCGCTGCCGGTGCCGGCGCGCCAGCCCACCAGCGTGTGCCTGACCGCCGAGGCGCCCTACCGGGTGTTCGTCACCTCGGCGGCCACCGGCCTGGACGACCCGGGCCCGGACGACGGCGCGGTGCTCGTCGCCCCGACGGCCGTCGGTGGTCGGCCCGCGCTGCCGGCCGCGGTCGGCCCGCGCCGCTGATCCGTCCCCGGCGTGGGGG